>CAIYQH010000581.1 GCA_903928285.1 uncultured Bacteroidales bacterium | reverse complement strand
GCCGAACTTGGCGCCATGACCCTGTTCATGGGTTATGATGCAAGCCGCTATGAAGTAATCGATGTGGCCGGGCTGACCGATGGCATGAAGTATGTGATCGGCAATGGCAAAGTCGCCATTGTCTGGTCCGATACCAAGGCCATTAAGGTGAAGGCAAACGACCTGGTAATGAGCCTGAACATGCGCGTGAAGGAGAAGATCACCGAACCTTCGCAGGTGTTCAGTATCACGGCCGGCAGCGAATTTGCCGACATCATGGCAAATCCCTACCCAAACTTCGACCTGAAGATGGCCAGTGTGCTGACCCCCGACGGATCGAAGAACTTCACCATGTCGAATTACCCGAACCCGTTTGGTCAAACCACCACGATCCTCTACAACCTGCCCGAAGACGGACACGTCAAACTGGTGCTTACCGACATGACGGGAAAACCGATCAGCACGCTTGAAGACCAGCAGGAATCTGCCGGCATCCACACCGTGGTGGTTGACCCGGCCGCGATGAATCTGGCTCCGGGCGTATATCTCTACAAACTTATCTTCGATAATGCTACAGACACCTACACAAAGGTGAACAAGATGGTCTTTACCAGATAATCCGCAGGTTTACCTGCTGTAACAGTTTCCGGCCTCTGCATCTAAATCACCGGAACGGGGAGGGGCCATTTGCGCTCCTTCCCGTTTGTTATAATAATTGCAGGAGTTTGGGGGGATTTTCATTTCCCTGCTGAACTGTGAATTTTTCAACAGGAAAATATTCTGAGGGAAATGGTTAACTTTGCAATCACATTTCAATAGGATACATGTTAGAAAAATTAGAGGCGATCAAGTTACGCTATGAGGACATTCAGGAGAAGATGAATGAGCCTTCGGTGATGAGCGATATGAAAAACTATATCCAGCTCAACAAGGATTACAAGGAGCTTCAGCCCATCATGGAGGCATTCGAAGTTTATAAAAACCTCCTGGCCAATATCGACCATGCCAAGGATATCATCCACAATGAAAAGGATGAAGAGTTCCGCAGTATGGCCAAAGAAGAGTTGAATGTTCTCACTACCGAGAAGGACAACCTCGAGGAGGCGATTCGGATGATGCTGATCCCAGCCGATCCGGAAGACGGGAAGAATGCCGTTATTGAAATCCGTGCGGGAACAGGGGGCGATGAGGCCAGCATCTTTGCCGGCGACCTGTACCGCATGTACTGTAAATTCGCGGAGACCAAACGCTGGAAGGTGGAACTTGTTGACTTTACCGGCGGCACCATGGGCGGATTCAAAGAGATCATCTTCAACATCATGGGCGAAAATGTGTATGGCCTGATGAAATACGAATCGGGCGTGCACCGTGTTCAACGGGTTCCCCAAACCGAAACCCAGGGCAGGGTTCATACATCGGCTGCCACGGTAGCTGTTTTACCCGAGGCTGATGAGTTTGATGTCGAGGTGAAACAGTCGGATGTGCGGAAAGACACCTTCTGCTCGTCGGGTCCCGGCGGACAATCGGTAAACACAACCTATTCTGCCATTCGCCTTACCCACATCCCCTCGGGCATTGTCGTCTCCTGCCAGGATGAAAAATCGCAGATCAAGAATTTCGAAAAGGCCATGAAGGTGCTGCGTACCAGGCTTTACGAGCTTGAACACCAGAAATATCTTGATGCCATTTCAAAAAAGCGGAAAACCATGGTCTCCACCGGCGACCGTTCTGCCAAGATCAGAACCTACAACTACCCGCAGAGCCGCGTTACCGATCACCGGATCAACATGACCCTGTACAACCTGCCTGTGGTGCTCGATGGCGAAGTCGAACCCCTTATAGAAGCCCTGCAGCTTGCTGAAAATGCCGAGCGGCTCAAGGAGGCGGGTACGAGCTAAGAAGTCCGGATATCCAAATACCAAACATCGAAACCTTAATCCTAAATTTCACACCATGGATCGTTCTGCCCTGATTGACCTGATCTTCCGGAAAAAATCGTTTCTCTGTATCGGCCTCGATACTGACCTGACAAAGATCCCGAAACATCTGCTGGTCCACGATGATCCGGCCTTTGAATTCAACAAGGCGATCATCGATGCAACGTACGACCTGGCTGTTGCCTACAAGCCCAACTTTGCCTTTTACGAATGTAATGGTACCAGGGGTTGGCAAAGCCTGACCAAAACCATTCAATATATCAACGAAACCTATCCGGGACAGCTGTTCTCGATCGCCGATGCAAAACGCGGCGATATCGGCAATACCTCGCAGCAATATGCCCGGGCCATGTTCGACCCCACTTCATCGGGTATGGCCTTTGACGCTGTAACCGTTGCACCTTACATGGGGGAGGACTCGGTCAAGCCCTTCCTCTCCTATCCCGGTAAATGGATCATCGTGCTGGCGCTGACCTCGAACAAGGGTGCCGAAGATTTCCAGTTTTTCACCGCCGGCGGCAGCCGTCTGTTTGAACAGGTACTTTCCAAATCACAGCACTGGGGAGGCAACGACAACATGATGTATGTAGTTGGAGCAACCAAGGCCGAAATGCTGGCAGCGATCCGCAAGATCATTCCCGGCCATTTCCTGCTGGTTCCCGGCGTGGGTGCACAGGGGGGAAGCCTTGCAGAGGTCGCAAAGTACGGACTTACCAAAGACTGCGGACTGATCGTCAACTCCTCCCGGAATATCATTTATGCCTCACCGGGCGTTGACTTCGCTGAAAAGGCAAGGGAAGAGGCAAAGAAGATGCAGCAGGAGATGGAGGCCTTACTGAAATAACGACACTCAGGAAAAACAAAAACACCAGGACTGGAGGTCCGGGATATTCCCGTTCCTTCCGGTTCTGGTGTTTTTTTTGCGTTTCAGGGATGAAACAGCAGGCTATTCCACTATGGTGATCCAGCCATGCGTATCGGGCTCGATACCCTCCTGGATTCCCTTGAGTTTGTTGTATAATTTTTCAGAAACAACGCCGGGCTTCCCGTTCTTACAGAACTTATATTCCTTACCGGTATCGCGGTCGTGGATCATACAGATGGGTGAAATCACCGCAGCCGTACCGCAGGCGCCCACCTCCTCAAATTCATCAAGCTCTTCCACAGGCACATGGCGCTGTTCAACCTTTAACCCCATCTCTTCAGCCAGCACGCGCAGCGACATGTTGGTGATGGAGGGAAGAATGGAGGATGAATCGGGCGTTACATAGGTATTGTTTTTGATCCCGAAGAAATTGGCGGGGCCAGCTTCATCGATATATTTTTTCTCCCTGGCATCCAGGAAGATACAGGAGGCAAACCCATCTGAGTGGGCACGTTCGCCGGCACGCAGGCTGGCGGCATAATTTCCGCCGACCTTG
>CAIYQH010000580.1 GCA_903928285.1 uncultured Bacteroidales bacterium | reverse complement strand
GAGTGTCCTGTTCCAGGCCTGTACCAAGGTAAGCGAACCCTATTATACCGTAAAAGCCGTAATCGCCGATACCAATATCCGCAATGTCCTTCTCGAAGATTATACAGGCCATACCTGTGTCAATTGCGCCCCGGCTGCAAAATCGGCCAGCGCTTTCGAGGATTTGTACAAGGGTCAGGTATTCGTGATCTCGGTCCATGCCGGCAGTTTTGCAAGGCCTAACTTTGTTCTTTATCCTCCTTACCTAAAGGCAGATTACACCTGCGCCACAGGGAATGACTGGTACAGCACCAGTCTTTTCAACATCGATCAGAACCCAAAAGGGATGGTTAACAGAAGAGCCTACAACGGGAAGGTCTCGTTCGTGCCTACCGAATGGGGCGGCGCTATTGAAGCAGCCCTGAAACTGCCCAAAGTAGCTGTCATGACCATGACGAACAGTTTTGATACAGGGAGTATGACCCTCAGTGTACGTGTGCAGACAAAATTCCTGCTGAAGTTCACCAATCCCGTGAACCTTTGTCTATGTATTGTGGAAGACAGCATTTACGGGGGCCAGGAAAACAAGGTTGACGGCGATTCGATCCCGATTATCAAGAACTTCAGGTTCATGCATATGCTCCGTGGCTCCATCAACGGCTCCTTCGGCGAGCAACTTGCGGCCACTGCCGATGTCAATACGCTGGTAACCAAAAACTATACCTTTGCTTTTGGCGCCAAAACCTGGAAACCCGCCCATTGCAGCCTTATTGCCTTTATTTCTGACGCCGATACCAAAGAGGTTCTGCACGTTATCAAATCTCCCTTTAAATTACCCTGACATATCCCGATCCGGTCAGCAGCCGGATAATACTGCAATAGCACGACTTATCAAGGCAAGAATGGACAGAAAAAGGTTCCTACAAATGCTGACTGCCATACCGGCTACCGGACTGGCATCCAAAGTAGAGGAGATTAAAAAAATTGCAGGGACCTTCCCCAGCCAGGGAACCATGCCGGTGCTCTTTCTGGGACATGGCAGCCCGATGAATGCCCTCGACGACAACCAGTTCGTGAAGGGATGGAAATCGGTCGGATTGTCGCTGGAGAAACCAAAAGCAATTTTATGTATTTCCGCCCACTGGGAGACCAGCGGGACTTTTGTGACGGCGATGGAAAAGCCGCGGACAATCCATGATTTCGGAGGCTTCCCACAGGAGTTGTTTGATGTTCAGTACCCGGCTCCCGGGAGTCCTTCCCTGGCCGGTGAAACCGTAAATCTGATTACGAAAACAAAGGTTGGCCTTGATGACCAGTGGGGCCTTGATCACGGTTGCTGGAGCCTGCTTAAACAAATTTTCCCCAAAGCGGATATCCCGGTTATCCAGCTCAGCCTCGACCGGCGTCAGCCGGCACAATTTCATTATGACCTGGCAAAAGAACTTGTCTCCCTGCGCACTGAAGGCGTCCTGATTATCGGCAGCGGAAACCTCGTCCACAACCTGAGGCTGGTTGCCTGGGAAAAGATTGATTACCCTGAATATGGCTTTGACTGGGCGCTCGAAGCAGATGCCATGATGAAAAAACTCATCCTTGCCGACGATCACCGGCAACTCATTAACTACCCGTCGCTGGGGAAATCTGTCGAACTGGCGGTCCCCACACCGGAACATTACCTTCCGCTGCTGTATGTCCTTGCCCTGAAAGAGGCAGATGAACAGGTAACCATATTCAACGACAAAGCCGTGATGGGCTCCTTAACCATGACCTCTGTGAAAATCGGGTAAACTACCTGCTGATAACTATTTTCAGGCACAAAATACCGGTATTCCCCTCAACCCTGAGGAAATAGATCCCGCCGGCCATGCCTGCCAGATCAAGTGGTATGGATGCGTGGTCGTCGCAAATAATGTCTGATTCCCTGTAAACAATTGTGCCGGTCATCGTATTAACCGAGATTTTCAGCAGTTCACGTCCGGGAGTATTCAACTCGAGGATGAAATTTCCATCTCCGGGATTGGGCATGACCCTGCAGGAAAAACGCACCTGTTTTTCATTCACAAGGGCCGGATAGTCAACGGTTATGTATGCCGTTTTCAGGAGCGTGTCAGCATAAACGCCATTTCCGGCAATCAGCGTTACATCGAAATTACCTTTGGAAAGATAGGTGACCACCGGATTTTCCTCCGTTGAAACAGCGGGTGTTCCTCCCGGAAAACTCCAGTGAAAAATCGTAGTATTGGCAGATGATGTATTGGAAAAATCAACATGGTTCCCGGCGGAGATATGTAAGGGAAATCCTGTAAAACCTGCAACCACAGGCTGTGCCCTGACAACCAGCTTCCCCTGGTAAGGCAGCTTATTGTAAGCGGTTACTACCAGATGGATCGTATCCAACGGGACAACCAGACCGGGAAAGGTAAGCAATGCCGTATTATTGGCAACCAGGCTGGTTGCAAGGATCGAATTTCCCAGGGTGGCGGTTACACGGGCGCCATTTACGCTGCAACCGACGCTGAGAGCCGAATCGCCCACATACAGGAGCGTGTCGCAGGTAACCACCATGGGCTGCGGCACAGCCGTACGTACCATGACGGTAGGGTCTCCGAAAATTGTCCAGGTATCCGCCATATTGGCGCCATCGGTGCCATAAGCATCGATCATCTCCATGCACCCGTTGATAGAAAGTCCGGCAAAGGTACGTTTGATATTGGCGGAGTCGGATTCAATCAGGATGTCGGTCATGGCATCCTGGCCCTCCATGGGTGAATTCCAGCTCTGGTTGATGGTAGAACCCAGGAAGGCGATGGCACCTGTTGGCTGGCCGCCCTGTGAGGCGCGGAGCCAGGCTTCGGCGAAACAGGTGCCGGCAAGAAAATTGCCATTCACGCAGGCGACCGACCAGATAAAGGGCAGTTTTCCGACATTGGTGAGCTGGTTTACATCCGTATTGCTGAACCCGGAGGTTCCCCATGAGGTATTGCTTCCGTGCCCGGTATAGAGCAGCAAACTGGCCCCGTTGTTTACCTCAGTGCTGACCATGGCAGGAGTGGGATTTCCTGCGGCATCATTACCGCCCTGCGACCCGTCGAATAACTCCGGGTTCCAGGTATAATGGTACGCCAGCAACTTTGTCTGCTGATTGCGGATATGCTCGTAATCCATCTCATTGTCATCGCCGGGCCCCTGGTCGGATCCAATTCCTATAACCGTCGTAAACCAGTCGTCGGTAAGGAACTGGGGGTTTTGTTCATACTCCAGCGTGCGCTGCACCTGGGTCTGCACCTGCGCCTCTGTTTCGGCCGAAAACCGGCCGACAAACACGTCGGCATAATGATCATTTCCCACAATGTAACCGTAAGCATTGTCGCTCGGTCCCCCCAGACCGTTCCCGGTATTGGTGGGAATCTGGGGTGCGTCGCCAACCAGCAGAACATGGGTAAGCCCTTTGGAGTTGTAATAATCTGCTATAAAAGATTTGATAGTTCCGGCTGTATTTCCGACCGAATCCCTGTTGATCATTTCCGTGTGGTAGCCCTCCGCCCGCTTCCAGGCAACATAGGGCTGCATTATATTCATAAAGGGACCGTAACAGATCACCAGGAGGTTCCCGTATTCCTCCAGTGGTGTGTAAGCCAGGGCCGACAGATTGGCAAACTGATGCTGATATACAGGGAGAAAACCCTGTGGTATCATTTTTTTCCCGATTTTGCCAGTAATAGGGTTAAGGCCATGATCCCCGGTTTTATATAACTCAATGACCATGTCAGAATATACCCGTAATGTCCGCGTAACAGGGTTATACCGGAAAGGGTAGGCGATCAGGGTTTGTCCGCGCAGATCGCGGATGATATAGGGATCGCGCAGCCCGGCAGGGGAGAGGGGATAAAACTGATCGGATGAATAACAGCTCCCATAGGTAAAGGGAAAAGATCCTGGATCCTGGTCGCGGCTGATCACCCCTTTGGAGGGGGCAACTGTTATGCCCGGATAATCAGTGAAACTGGAAGATATCACCCTGACGTCCATTGCTGCCTGGTCGGGGATAATAAGCGACAGGGTCATTTTTGGCAGATCGGGAGCCCCCGCCTCCTGGATGGGAGTCGCTTTACCTACGGTAACTGAAAAAGCCTCCCCGGCAGGGGTTTTGACAGGATGCAGGCTAAATCCGTCAAGGCTTACATGAACCACCGAATGGTCGAGTGTTGAAGAAACCAGTTTGATTTTTGCCGGTACGGGTACCGGTGAATGAATATCAACCCAGTTGGCAGCCGACAAACTGCAGGACAAGGCAAAAACAACCAGGAAAGCAGTAAATTTTCGCATATGTTTCAAAATTATGTCCAGGATACTGATTTTTAATTAACAAACTTAAGCATAAAAGCAGCTCATCCGAACAACATTCGTAAAATTTTCACATGAAAACGAAAAGATTAAACAACGTTGAAGGATAAACATACGGCGTAAAAAAATAACCACAATGACACAAAGAAGGCACAAAGCACACAAAGAAACCCATTGTGACCCTTGTGTAAATCATTGTGTCATTGTGGTTAAAGAAAACGCCGGGATGTTGGGAAACAGATCCTTACCAATGTCGATAAAACATTATGAGAGGCGGAGAGCTGGTAGTAGGATACTGGTTGACGGCTCGCGCAACAGTCGTCAGTCGAGTTTGATCTTTCCGAACTGGATTTTTTTAATGTTGTACACAGGATACGAGGATGCCAGGAAGCCGATGGAGATCACTGTCAGGAAAACGATGACAAAATCGCTTACCTGCATATGCACAGGATAGGAATTGATGACGAAACTGCTGTCGGCGGCGCCCAGGCGTACCAGTCCGAACCGTATCTGCACCCAGCAGATGGTGGCTCCCAGCAAAAGTCCCAGGATGGCGCCGATCAGGGAAATCAGCATCCCCTCCAGTAAAAAGATCCTTCGGATCAGCCGTTGGTCGGCTCCCATGCTCTGGAGTACCGCAATGTCTTTTTTCTTGTCGAGGATGAGCATCGAAAGTGTCCCGATCACGTTGAAGGTGGCAATAATCAGGATCAGGGTGAGAATCATGAAGATGTAATTCTTTTCAGAGATCATGATCCTGTAAAGGATCTCCTGCTGCTGGAAGCGGTTTTTTACGACAAAATCCCTGCCGGCAAGCTGTTCGATCTGCGTTTGTACTTTCTTTTGATCTGCCTCCTTTGCAAGGCCGATTTCAATCGATGTCCGTTCATGATCATAAGCCAGCAGTTTTTTAACGAAACGCAGCGGCAGGATCGCAAATTTAACATCATATTCATACTGGATCTGGAAAAACCCGGAGGGGAAAATAATTTCGGAGTTGAAGGCATTGTCGAGACCGCCCACGAAGGAGCCGTCGCGGCGTGGCACATATACGGTGACAGGGTTCTG
>CAIYQH010000579.1 GCA_903928285.1 uncultured Bacteroidales bacterium | reverse complement strand
ACCTGATTTTGAAGCTGCAGCAGCTATATCAGTACATGCGGTGGTTCATATTAAATCGGAATTTCAGAAGAAGAGCATGGTTTATGATGATTTTTTTGAATTTTTCAATTTCGGCCAGCGTCCGCAGCCGCATGAATATATATCTCCTTACTCAGCCATGGGTTCTGGAGTGATCATCTCTCCCGAGGGATATATCGTCACCAATAATCATGTTGTACAGGATGCCACTGATATCCTGGTGACGCTGAATGATAAACGTGAATACAAGGCCACCATCATCGGCACCGATCCCAGCACCGACCTGGCCCTGATCAGGATAGAGGAGAAGGCGCTTCCATTTTTAACCTACGGCAATTCCGACGAGGTTAAAATAGGGGAGTGGGTGCTGGCCGTGGGCAACCCCTTTAACCTTACCTCCACCGTTACCGCGGGGATCGTGAGTGCAAAGGCCCGCAACATCAATATCCTGGGTTCGCAGGGAGCGATTGAATCATTTATCCAGACCGATGCGGCCATCAACCCCGGGAATAGCGGCGGGGCGCTGGTCAATACACACGGGGAGCTGATCGGCATCAATGCAGCCATTGCTTCTGGGACTGGCTATTATACAGGCTATTCCTTTGCCATACCGGTGAACATCGTGCGAAAGGTGGTGGAAGATTTTATGAAATTCGGGAAGATCCAGCGGGCGTACCTGGGGGTTTACTACCGCGAAATTGATGACCAGTTTGCCAAGGAAAAGGGCTTTACCGATTTACGGGGAATTTATGTGGATGATGTGGTAGAGGGAGGACCGGCTGCGCTTGCCGGAATCAGGCAGGGTGACGTGATCGTCAGAATTGACAATAACCATATCAACGGAAAAGCGGAACTGATGGAGATCATCGGGCAGAAAAACCCGGGCGATAAAGTAATGGTGGCTGTGATGCGTGATGGCAAGGAGTCGGAACTGGCGCTGACCATGCTGAGTGAGGAGTCGCAGGTGGCCGGTATCAGGGACAGTAAGATGAACTACCAGGGCGCCACTTTCCAACCGCTGACGCAAAATGAAAAAAGGAAGTTTAATGTAGATTATGGATTTAAAATTACCGCATTGCAGAACGGCAAACTGAAAAATGCCGGGATCAGTGCAGGATTTATCGTGTTATCGGTTGATCGTAAACCCATACGTACAACCCTGGATTTAAAAGAGGCGCTCACCAGCCGGCAGGGTGGTATCCTGATTGAAGGGATTTACCCCAATGGTTTGAGAGCCTATTATGGAATAGGACTATGAGACAACTAAAAATATCAAAATCGATCACGAACCGTGAAACCGCATCCCTCGACCGGTATCTTTCGGATATTGCCAAAGAGGAGATGATTTCGGCGGATGAGGAGGTTCAGCTGGCCCAACGCATCAAGTCGGGCGACCAGGTTGCACTGGAAAAATTGTGCAAGGCCAACCTGCGTTTTGTAGTGTCGGTGGCCAAACAATACCAGAATCAGGGGTTAACCCTGCCCGACCTCATCAATGAGGGAAATGTGGGATTGATAAAAGCCGCGCGGCGTTTCGATGAAACGAGAGGCTTTAAATTCATCTCCTATGCGGTGTGGTGGATCCGGCAATCGATCCTGCAGGCCCTTGCTGAACAGTCGAGGATTGTAAGGCTGCCGTTGAACCAGGTAGGTTCTATGAGCAAGATGTCGAAAGCCACCATCAAACTGGAGCAACGGTTTGAAAGGCCTCCATCGCTGAACGAACTTGCCCTTGAATTGGAAATCCCGGAGCAAAAGGTGGCCGACACCATCCGCATGGCAACCCGTATCGTTTCAATGGATGCGCCGATCGACCAGGATGAGGAGATCAAAATGGTCGATATTTTTGTCAATGAGGATACCCCGGGCACCGATGAAAATCTTATCCGGGAATCGCTGGCCAAGGAGGTACGGCGGTCATTGTCGTCACTGGCTGAAAAGGAACGGGAGATCATAAACCTGTTTTACGGCATCGGCGTGGCCCACAGCTATACGCTGGATGAGATAGGTTCCATGTTCGGCCTTACGCGCGAACGGGTGAGGCAGATCAAGGAAAAGGCGATCCGTCGACTCAAACATGGTTCACGAAGCAAATTGCTGAAATCCTATCTGGGTTAAGGGAGGTTTTTGCAATTTCATGCATCTGAGCGCGTAATCAGGATTGATAAACATGATGGCACTCCTGTACATTTTAGTTTTTGTACAATGGGTGCCATTTTTGTTAACCTTGTCCGGCGCGGTTTTCAGGGGCTTATTAACAGATTGTTGAAAAAGAATGTTAAAAAATCAGCATGATGTATCGGGGGAATTAAATATTTTGTAATTTTGCGCATTGTTAATAATTTATCAGTAATGATAAGGCGGCACCATAACACCAGATTTGGATTT
>CAIYQH010000578.1 GCA_903928285.1 uncultured Bacteroidales bacterium | reverse complement strand
TGCAGCGCTTCGCCCAGTTTAGACTGGTCGGCGCGTTTCACAGGGTTAATCTTCAACTCGATGACACTGGGCGGAACGTGGATGGTTTCCAGCAGGAAACGGTGTTCGTCGCTGCAAAGGGTGTCGCCGGTTTTGGTAACCTTCATGCCGATGAGGGCCACGATATCGCCGGGGCCGGCTTCGGCAATCTCTTCACGGTCCTTGGCATGGATCCTGAAGATGCGGCCAACGCGCTCATGTTTGCCTTTGGTGGAGTTGAACACCTGCATGCCGCTTTTCAGTGTGCCTGAAAAGATGCGGGTGAAGGTCTGCTGACCGACAAACGGGTCGTGGATCAGTTTAAAGGCAAGGGCCGAAAAATTTTCTTTCGGGGAAGGGTGGCAGGTATGGAGCTTTTCAGGGTCGTCAAGGTCGGTACCGGTTACGGCGCCCACATCGACCGGGGAGGGAAGATAGTCCACCACGGCGTCGAGCAGCATCTGCACTCCTTTGTTTTTATAGGCTGCGCCACAGAATACCGGGGTGATGAGCAATTTGAGGGTTGAGTCGCGCAGGCTCTTTTTCATCAGTTCTGCCGATACCTCCTTATCCTCCATGAACAGGTCCATGATCTCATCATTGAATTCGGCCAGTTTTTCAACGGCCCAGGCACGTGCCTCCTCTGTTTTCTGTTTGTATTCCTCGGGAATGGCTGTTTCAATCTGTACCATGTCCTGGAACATCCAGGCTTTCCGTTCGATGATATCGATAATGCCCGTAAAATGTTCTTCGGCGCCCATGGGGATGTGGAAGGGCACCGCATTTGCATCGAGGTATTTGTTCATCTGGCTGACCACCGCGCTGAAGTCGGCCCCGGTACGGTCCATCTTGTTGATAAAGGCAAAACGGGGCACCCTGTAGCGGTCGGCCTGGTTCCACACAGTTTCGCTTTGTGGTTCAACGCCGCCTACGGCGCAGAAAACGGCTACCATGCCGTCGATCACGCGCAGCGACCGTTCGACCTCAATGGTGAAGTCAACGTGTCCCGGCGTATCGATCAGGTTGATCTGGTGACCCTTCCAGGCACAGGTTATGGCAGCAGAGGCGATGGTGATGCCACGCTCCTGTTCCTGCTTCATAAAATCCATGGTTGCTGCACCATCGTGCACTTCGCCCATCTTGCGGTTCGTACCGGAAAAGAAGAGAATCCGTTCGGTAACGGTTGTTTTCCCGGCATCGATATGGGCGGCAATTCCAATATTTCTGAGTTTGTTTAATGGCATGTAATAAGGTTTTTTTGGGGGTGCAAAGGTACATTAATTTTCTGATATACAGCTGAAAGACCTAAATTAATTAATTATTAATTAATGCAATAGCCCAAAAACGAGGGGGTAAAATCATGAAAAACAGTTAGGAGTGGCTGATTTTTTTGTTCCTTTGTTTCTTCATTTTAATAAAGATGAATTTTCGTTTTAAGACCCGCCAAGTCCTTGTATTCATCCTGATCTCCCTGGGTGCCTATCTGGTTTTTATCTTTGGATTTGCCTGGATTTACTACTATTCGGCGAGTATCGAAATGACCCCCTATGCAAAACCCTATACCGAAAGGATCAATTTTGAGAAGGCCGTCTATTTCAGCATCGTTACCTTTCATACCATCGGTTATGGCGACATTCACCCGGTAACCCAGTATGGACGGCAGATTGTCATGATCCAGTCGACCATTTCGCTCTTCTTCACCTCCATCTTTTCAGGATTCCTGGTCTATTTTGTCATCAAACGTCCCCAGGATGTCTTCACCACGAAAAAAGTCTATATAAGGCTCCGGAAGGGTAACTATTTTCTCTCGCTGCGTCTTGGGAACAAAGGCCGCGATATCATCGACCTGCAGAGCAAGTTCGAGGCCTGGACCATCGAAAACAACACCCGGGTGAGGGCCTTCCGCTGCGAGGAGGAACTTCCCGACCTGGAAAAAATCCTCTATTATGATCTGAAGCTCGACGATCCTGCCAACCGGACCCTGCGGGAGGCCATTGTCGACGCCCTGCTGAACAAGACCCTGCTGCACATGAAGTTTTCCTTTATCGGCAACGACATCAAAACCGGCGAACAGGTAGCCTATGCAAAATATTACGATTCACGTCACCTCAGCTTTGGCAAAATGTTCCTGAATGTCTATTCCTGGGATCCCAACGGGCGACGTAAAAATTTCAAATGGGGCAACTTCGAAAAAATCGAAGCCATGGAACCCCGATCCGCCGAAGCCTTTCTCTCCCGGCCTGAAAAAGAATCCGCCTGAAAAACACCTTCAACCCCTCCACCCCGATTTTTCTTCCGTCCTTCATTCCGCATTGCCTGCATTGTTTGCATTGTTTGCATTGCCTGCATTGCCTGCATTGCCTGCATTGCCTGCATTAATACTTTCTTAATGTTTCACTCCCCAATCTTAATAAAGTATTAATACGCCCTTCCCTTATTTTGCTTCCTGAACGGATCGATTTGACGGTAGTATGAACAGACAACCCGCACCCCCTATATTTAACCGGTTACGAAACTTATTCATCGGCAAGGCCAGAGACCTGAAAGATGACCAGATCTTCCACCGGCTCACCCTGATAGCATTTTTTGCCTGGATCGGACTGGGTTCCGACGGGCTCTCCAGCTCCTGTTACGGTCCCGACGAAGCCTACCGGACACTGGGGCATTACCACAGCCTGGCTATTTTTGTCGCCATCGGGATTGTACTTACCATTCTGATCATCAGCACCAGTTATTCGCAAATCATCCGGCTTTTCCCCTCCGGCGGAGGCGGTTACCGTGTTGCAACCAAGTTGTTGTCGCCGAAACTCGGGATGATCTCGGGTTGTTCGCTGCTGGTCGACTATGTACTCACCATCGCCGTGTCGGTCGCCAGCGGCACCGATGCCGTCTTCAGCCTGCTGCCGCACGAATATCAGTCGATGAAGGTGGTGGTCGCCTCGGTCGGGATCGTCATCCTGATCCTGATCAACCTCCGCGGCATCAAGGAATCGGTATATTTCCTGATGCCGGTGTTCATCCTGTTCGTTATCACGCATGCCGCGGCCATTCTGTATGTGATCTTCGGCCACGCCAACCAGGTGCCGATGGTATATCACGATGCCGTGCAGGATTACCACCTCGCCAAGGAGACCCTTGGGACAATGGGCGTGCTCGCACTGATCCTGAAGGCCTACAGCATGGGTGCAGGAACCTATACCGGGCTGGAGGCCGTCAGCAACTCCATACCCATCTTGAAGGAGCCCCGGATAAAAACAGGACTGATGACCATGCGTTATATGGGAATCTCGCTTGCCATCACGGTTTTCGGGTTACTGTTGGCCTATTCCGTGTTCAAGCTCAACCCCGCCCCGGGAAAAACCATGAATGCTGTCTTCCTGGAAGCCCTAACCGCCAGCTGGGGCAGGAATACCGGGCTTGCATTTGTCTTTATCACCCTTATTTCAGAATCCTTCCTGTTATTCATTGCCGCCCAGACCGGTTTCCTCGACGGCCCCCGGGTGATCGGTTCCATGGCGCAGGACTCATGGTTCCCGCGTAAATTCACTGTGTTGAGCGACCGGCTTGTCACCCAGAACGGGATCCTGTTCATGGGAACCCTTGCATTGCTCGTATTATGGCTCACCGGCGGCTCCATCGTGATCCTTGTAGTCCTCTATAGTATCAACGTGTTCATCACCTTTGCCCTGTCGCAGTCGGGGATGGTACGTCACTGGTGGCAGGTTCGGAAAGAGGACAAACACTGGTGGCACCGCTTCCTGGTCAACGGCGTCGGCCTGATCATCACGGTTTTCATCCTCGCCTCGGTGGTCACGACGAAATTCATGGAGGGAGGCTGGGTAACCCTGGTCATCACCTCCAGTCTGATCCTGGCGGTATCGCTGATAAAACGCCATTACAACTATGCTGACAAACTTGTCAAGCGACTGAATATAAAAATGTTGCACCAGGTTCAGGAGGTTTACGACAAATATCCTGACTACTCGGTGCTCTCCGATGTATGTTCCGTGGAAGACAAAACGGCGGTGATTTGTGTAAGTGGCTATAACGGTTTGGGAATCTGTACCTTTTTAAAGGTTCACCACGATTTCAGGGAATATAAAAATATCGTGTTCCTGGGGGTTGGCATCGTGGATGCCGGCAACTTCAGGGGGAATGCCGAGCTCCATGACCTGGAGGAACGGCTGAAGGGAGAGCTTGAAGCCTACTGTAAGCTGGCCCGTCATTACGGCCATCATGCGGAGATCAAATATTCGCTGGGCACCGATGTGGCGGATGAGATCAAGGAAGAGGCGAAAACGATCCAGAAGCGCTTTCCGCAAAGCGTCTTCTTTGTCGGCCAGTTCCTTCTTCCGAAAGCGACGGCTTTCCAGCGGCTGCTGCATAACCAGACACAGTTTGCCATTCAGAACCGGCTTTCGCACAAGGGAATTATCATGGTGATGATCCCCATCAGAAGCCACCTTCACGTTGAGATGACTCCATGACCCGACCGGGCCCGTTCCTTCAGCAGGCAGAAACGGGTTATAACTGAAAAGTGAAAATGAAAGAAATAAGATCATCCGGCAACTTTATTTTAAAGATTTTCAAGCGAACTTTTCTGCGGTTCAACCCATTTGCAAAGCCTGTTATTCCTGCCCTTTCCACTATTTATCTGCTGGCTGTCGTTTTCACGGTGCTGTACCTCCGTGACCTGATTTTATGTACCTTTATCGTCGAATACCGGGAAATTGCTGTTTCGGCGTGGGGGTTCCTGCTGCTGATCAATTTTCTTGAGGCCGTGACAGAGGCCTTTAATGTCAACGATCATGACGGTACTGAACCAGGAGAAGAATCGGATCAATGGGACAACCTCCCCTAAACCGGTCCATGTCCGCCCCAGTTTTGCAGCACTTTCGAAAAGCCTCACGTTGCGTTCCAGTCCAAAAGATTATGTTATTGCCTTTGTCGTCGTGGTTTTTGTGGTTGCGGCCTGTTTCCCCGCAGCTCCCCTGATAGGTTACCAGGCTGTAGGGCTGATCTTCCTGATGGTGATCTCCCTGTTGTCGCTGATCCTGGGCCGCGGGGCGGTTTTTTTCGCGGCGATGCTCTCCTCGGCCGTTTGGAATTTCTTCTTTATCCCGCCGGTTTTCAACTTCCACATTCACCGCGTACATGATATCATCTCGCTTATTGCCAATCTGATGGTCGGACTGGTAGGCGCCACCCTGATCACCAGGATCAGGAAGAGCAGGATGGATCTGCTGCGCAGCCGTGAACGCTTGCGGGCGCTGAACACCTTTCTTGAATCGCTCAATAATGCCACCTCGATCAAGGATGTGGTCAGAAGGACCCGCGAGAGTTTTCAGCATCATTTTGACGCCGATATCGTTATCTTCCTGAAAGAAAAAAACGGAATCACCCTCTCGCGAAGGGCTTTCGGCAACCAGTCACTTTTCGGCGAGGAGACCTTCTCCCGCGCAGCCGGCGAGTTTCCGGGCAACGACTCCCTCCGGGCAGGCTATTATCCATTGAAGGATCCGCGCGGGGTCTTTGGCGTTATCGGGATACGATTCGACCACGACAGGTCGCCCGATGACGAGACGATGTCGCTGGTCAGGGGTTTCATTGCCCAGGTAACCTCTGCGCTCGAACGTGAGATCAGCGTTGACCTTGCCAAGGTAAGAGAGATCTCCCAGGAGTCGGAAAAGTTATTCAGTACGATCCTGAACAGTGTGTCGCACGAATTGCGCACACCCATCGCCATCATTACGGCGGCCGTGTCAAACCTGCAGGATCCGCTCACATCCGAAATGCCGGAGGCCAGGAAGCAGGTTACCGGAGAGCTTGAATCGGCTGCCAAGCGGCTAAATTTCCTGGTGGAAAACATCCTCGATATGTCGCGTATCGAATCGGGCCGGATGAAGCTGAACTTACGGCTCTGTGATCCGGAGGACCTCGTGGGCATGGCCCTGCGGATCCTCGCACCCGAGCTGGCCGAACATCCACCGGAGGTGGAGTTGCAGGGTGAACTCCCGCCGGTCAGGGGGGATATCAGCCTACTGGTCCAGGCGCTGGTCAATATCATCCACAATGCAGCCGTTTATACCCCGCCTGGAACCCCTGTGTGCATCAGCATCAGGCCGCTCGTCTATTCGAAAATCGCCATCACCGTGACCGACCGCGGACCCGGCGTGCCAGTACCCACGCTGGCAAAGCTTTTTGATAAGTTTTACAGGGTCCCGGGTTCGCACAGCGGGGGTACCGGGCTCGGACTTACGATCAGCAAAGCCATCACCGAGGCGCATCACGGTACCATCAGCGCCGCCAACCACCCGGAAGGCGGGCTGGCAGTCACCATGGTGTTGCCTGCAGAGGAGACCATCAGCCCGTCTGAAGATGGTGTGGGATCAGAGAACCAACCGCATTAAACATTCATCATGGATACCACCCGCAACAAACAAAAGGTCCTGATCATTGACGATGAACCCCAGATCCGCCGGCTTCTCAGGATAACGCTGGAAGCAAACCAGTTCAGGGTACTGGAAGCGGAGAACAGCCACGAGGGGTTGCTATCGGTCTCCATGAACCAGCCTGACCTGGTGCTGCTCGACCTGGGACTGCCCGACCTTGACGGACTGGCCACGCTCAGGAAGCTTCGGGAATGGTCGGCAGTACCCGTTATTGTGCTTACGGTCCAGGATGATGAAGGTATTAAAATTGAGGCGCTGGATCACGGCGCCGACGACTACGTTACCAAACCGTTCAATACGGGCGAACTCCTCGCCAGGATCCGCGTTGCGCTCCGGCATGCTTCGAAAACTGGCGATTCGCCTGTGATAACAAATGGCTCCATCTGGATCGATCTCAATGCAAGGGTGGTGAAAGTCAAGGGAGAGGAGGTCAAGCTAACGGCCACCGAATACAGCCTTTTGTCGCTTTTTATGCGTAACAGCGGCAAGGTACTCACCCTGGCGCATATCTGCAGGGAGATCTGGGGAAACCCCTATGCCGACAATGCACAGGTACTCAGGGTTCATATTACCCAACTTCGTAAAAAGATAGAGCAGAATCCATCCATCCCGGCCCTGTTGATAACGGAACCAGCAGTGGGTTACCGGCTCAGGAACGATAACCCATGATAGCCCCGTCGTATTACCTGTAATACCTATCCGGCAAAACCTGGCGCCTAAAACCGTTTTACGTAGCCGTGGCAGTAGGGAGTGGTTCCCTTATGGTCATAATAGTCCTGGTGATAATCCTCTGCCTTCCAGAAAGGTTTCGCGGGAAGCACTTCCGTTACGACCTTGAATCCCTTTGCCTTCAGTTCGGCAATCAGTTTTTCGGTGATCGCCTTCTGCGCCGCATTCCTGTAGAATACGGCCGAGCGGTACTGGTCGCCCCAGTCGGGTCCCTGGTGGTTCCACTGCGTAGGATCATGCGTTTCGAAAAACATCTTTGACACCGTTTCATATGAGGTTTTGGCCGGATCAAAAACCACCTCGATCGCCTCGTAATGGCCCGTGGTGCCGGAACAAACCTGCTTGTAATCGGGATGGTCCGTTTTGCCGCCGGTATAACCCACCTGGGTCGAGATAACGCCGGGGATCTTCTTCATATAATATTCAACGCCCCAGAAACAGCCTCCTGCAAAGACAGCGGTATCGGTTGCCGCCGGGCCGCTGCCGGGAACAAATTCAAGGGATATGGAATTCACACAATGACGGGTGTCTTTGGGCGTAAGTCCCTCCCCTTTGAAAACATGGCCGAGATGCGCGCCGCAGGCGGCACACTCGATTTCGGTCCTCATCCCGTCGGCATCGGGAATACGTTTCACGGCACCGGGAATTTCATCATCGAAGGCCGGCCAGCCGCAATGAGCATCGAATTTATCGGAGGAGCGGTACAGCGGGGTTCCGCACCTTTTACAGACATAGGTGCCGGCATCACTGAATTTATCATATTTACCTGTGAAGGGAGCTTCTGTCCCTTTGTTCACGATCACCCGCTCTTCTTCGGGAGTTAATGGTTTGAGGTTCATCTTTTTCTGGTTTAATTTTGCAGACTGATTCTGGCTCTGCGAGCATCCGGCAAATGCGATCAACGAAAATGCGAGGATAAAAATACTATATTTTGCCAACATATAAATTATATTTAGACTTAATAAATACGCTTTCCCGGGTAACATATTGCATCCGGCCCGAATTATCGCTCAAACAAGCGCTCTTTTCGCATGTTGATCCGGGTGATCGGCAACCTGTATCCATTCAGGTTCACAGCTTTTCGCCGCATCTTCCTGCAAAATCAACCCGTCGTTTGAATTTTTATCGTAGTTTTGAACCGTAAAAAATGATACCGTTGTTATGAAGAAGATTCTCGGCATGGGAAATGCCCTCGTTGATATTATGATTCCGCTTGAGAGCGACAGCATTCTTGAAATGCTTGATCTTCCCAAGGGCAGTATGCAACTTGTTGACAAGGAACGCAGCACCAATGTGCTTTCGGCGCTGAAGGACTACCAGAAGAGCCTGTCGGCAGGCGGTTCGGCGGCCAACACCATTCACGGGCTGGCCATGCTGGGTGCGAAGGCCGGATATATCGGCGTTATCGGAGAGGATGAACTCGGCGGATTTTTCGTCCGCGACCTGATCCAGGCCGGGGTTGACCCGCATATGATCCACAGCAACCAGGAAACGGGCCGGGCCGTTGCGCTGATCACGCCCGATTCGGAGCGCACCTTTGCCACCTTTCTTGGCGCCGCAATTGAACTTTCGGCAAGTCACCTCGTCCCTTCCGGACTGCCATCGGGAAGCTCCATTTTTAAGGGATATGGTTACTTTCACATTGAAGGCTACCTGGTCCAGAACCATGAACTGATCCGTCAGGCGGTGAAACTGGCCAGGGAACACGGCCTCATTGTCTCGCTCGACATGGCCAGTTATAATGTGGTGGATGCCAACCGGGACTTCCTGCTTTCGATCATCACCGAATTTGTCGATATTGTATTTGCCAATGAAGATGAAGCCAGGTCGCTTACCGGTCTGGAGCCTGAAGATGCGCTGGAAGCGCTCAGTGACCTTGTAAAGATTGCCGTCGTCAAAACCGGCAGCAGCGGGTCGCTAGTGAAATCAGGACCTGACCGCTCAGTTATCGGCATCATTGATGTGAACCCTGTCGATACAACCGGCGCCGGCGACCTTTATGCCTCCGGGTTCCTGTTCGGGCATGCCAATGGACTGAGCCTGGCACAATGCGGCACACTGGGAGCATTGCTTGCCGGCAACGTGATCGAATTCATCGGGGCAAAAATGCCGGCCGATCGTTGGGAACAGATCAGAAGCCAGGTAAGCGCCATTTTGTCAACACAATTATGACCCCATTTAATTCCCCTATAATAGATTGATTCTTAATACGTAATTCGCAATTTCTAATTGTCGCAGGGGCTTGGTTAATTCCATAAAAATTTCTATTTTTGTCGCCCTTTCACGAAAATAATAATTTTCAATCACTTATATAATTACTTAACTGCCATGAAGGTATACCAAACGAACGAAATCCGCAACATCGCCCTTCTCGGAGGTGCAAAATCAGGGAAAACAACCATCGCTGAAGCCATGCTGTTTGAAGGTGGCGTGATCAGCCGCCGTGGTTCGGTGGAGGACAAGAACACGGTTTCGGACTATCGTCCGATAGAATTGGAGCGTCAGAACTCGGTCTCTGCCACGATCCTTTATACTCTTTATGACAACAAGAAGATCAATATCATTGATACTCCGGGGTTTGATGATTTTTGCGGCGAGGTGATTTCGGCACTTCATGTGGCTGACACTGCCGTGATGCTGGTCAACGGGCAGAATGGCGTTGAGGTCGGTACTGAGATTACCTGGCGGTATGCCACCCGTGCCAATACCCCGGTGATTTTCGTGATCAACCATCTCGACCAGGAAAATGCCAATTTTGACGAAACCCTTCGTCAGATGAGGGTTCAGTTTGGGAAAAATGTCACCCTGATGCAGTACCCAGTCAATGCAGGATCAGGTTTCAACACCATCATTGACCTGCTGAAAATGAAACAGTATAAGTTTCCATCCGGTGGCGGAAAGCCTGAAATTTCAGATATTCCTGCATCGGAAAAGGATAAAGCCGATGAGATGTATGCCGCTCTCATGGAGGAACTGGCATCCAAGGACGAATCGTTGATGGAAGTTTTCTTCGACAAGGGTGTTCTTACGGAAGAACAGATGCTCCAGGCGCTGAAGACGGGGTTGATCAACCGTACCATTTTCCCGGTATTGTGCACCTGTGCCAAGCAGGATATGGGGGTTGCCCGGCTGCTCGAATTTATTGCCGGCAGTGTTCCCGCACCGAACGAAATGCCCGGCATCAAAACAAAAGAGGGGAAACTGATGACCTGCAAATCGACAGATCCCGCCTCCGCCTTTATTTTTAAAACATCGATTGAACAGCATCTTGGTGAAATCTCCTATTTCAAAGTATATGCAGGAGAAATTACAGAGGCCATGGATATGGTAAATCCTATCCGGCAGTCGAAGGAACGTTTGTCACAGCTTTTTGTGATCAACGGGAAAAACCGCGAGAAAGTTGAAAAGATGGTTGCCGGAGATATCGGCGCTACCATTAAATTAAAGAATTCATATACCAACAACACGCTCAATTCGCTCAAGAATCCTGATGATGTGATTGAACCGATCATCTTCCCCGAGCCCAAATTCAGAACAGCCGTAAGGGCCAAAAGCAACACCGACGATGAAAAGATCAACGGTATCCTGCATGAACTTGCCAAGATGGACCCAACGCTGATTATGGGATTCTCACGCGAGCTGAAGCAGATGATCCTGCAGGGACAGGGTGAACTTCACCTTAACCTGGCCAAATGGCATGTTGAAAATCTCGAGAAGATCCCGATGGAATTTTATGCGCCGCGGATTCCCTATCGCGAAACCATTACCAAACCCGCGAAGTCGATGTACCGCCACAAGAAACAATCGGGCGGCTCGGGACAGTTCGGCGAGGTTCATATGTCAATCCAGCCCTACAAGGAGGGAATGGCAGAACAGACCGAGTTCCCCATCCGCGGTCGCGATGTCGTTGAACTCGACTGGGGCGGACGCCTCCAGATGAACAACTGTATTGTTGGCGGCGCCATCGATGCACGGTTTTTACCGGCCATCATGAAGGGTCTCATGGAGAAAATGGAAGAGGGCCCGTTAACCGGTTCCTATGCCCGCGACATTGTCGTGAATATTTATGATGGCAAGATGCACCCTGTCGATTCCAACGAAATCTCCTTCAAACTGGCAGGCCGTAACGCCTTCAGGGAGGCTTTCAAGAATGCCGGACCCAAGATCCTTGAACCGATCTATGATGTGGAAGTTATCGTTCCCGAAGACAAGATGGGTGAAGTCATGACCGATCTCCAGGGCCGCCGTGCCGTGATCATGGGAATGGACAGTGAAGGAAGCTACCAGAAAATTCTGGCCAAGGTTCCCCTGGCTGAACTCAACAGGTATTCGACCGCCCTCAGCTCCATCACCAGCGGTCGCGCCACCTACAACATGAAGTTTGCCGAGTACGCACAGGTTCCCACCGATATCCAGGAGAAACTGCTCAAGGCATACGAAGACCAGGAAAAAGAAGAAGAATAACCAACTTATATACACCTTTGAAAAACCCGGTCTTTGGCCGGGTTTTTTTGAATTTATCCATTTCATATGCCGACCGGAAACACCCCCGCGCCCAAACATGATGCCTATGCCGTACTGAAAGTCCGTGATTTCAGGTTTTTCCTGATCTTCCGGTTTTTTACGACCATCGCCTTCCAGATGCAGAGCATCATCGTCGGCTGGCAGATGTATGAACTCACCCGCGACCCCCTGGCGCTGGGGCTGATCGGACTGGCCGAAGCGCTTCCCAACATCGCCATTGCCCTGTTTGCAGGCCATGCCGCCGATAAATACAACCGTAAAACCATCATTGTCTGGTTTACCCTGCTTTTCCTCGTAGGGACGCTGGCCCTGTTCCTTTTCACCGTTCCAAAACTGGGGATCATCGCCGCACTGGGAGTGCTCCCCATTTATCTTGTGGTAGCCATTTCAGGCGTTTCCAGGGCATTCCTCTACCCCTCGATCATCGCCCTAATGTCGCAGCTTGTTCCACGTGAACTCTACACCAACTCATCCACCTGGAACAGCACGGTGTGGCATATCGGCGCCATTACCGGGCCAGCCATCGGCGGACTGGTGTATGGCTTCTTCGGTGTGCGGGTCGCTTACCTGGCCGTACTTCTGTTCCTGCTGACAGCGCTGGTCTTGCTGGGTTTTGTCAAAAATCATCCGGCGCCTCCGGTGGTCAAATCCGAAACCCTGGTGCAGCGGTTATCATCGGGACTTAAATTTGTTTATCACAACCAGATCCTGCTGGGGGCGATGTCGCTCGATATGTTTGCCGTCCTTTTCGGCGGCGCCGTAGCCATGCTCCCGATCTTTGCAGCTGAGGTGCTGAAGGTAGGTCCGCAGGGGCTGGGATTCCTGAGGGCTGCGCCCATGGTCGGCGCCGTGATGATGTCGGTGGTGCTGGCATACCGGCCGCCAATGGTTCATGCAGGGCGCAACATGATGATCGGTGTTGCCGGGTTTGGCCTTAGTATCATCTGTTTCGCCCTCTCACGGAACTTTTATCTCTCCTTGTTTTTACTCATGATGAGCGGCATGTTCGACAACATCAGCGTGATCATCCGTGCAACGGCCATGCAACTGCTTACGCCCAACGACATGCGGGGCCGCGTAGCCTCTGTCAACGCGATATTCATCGGTTCCTCCAATGAGATCGGTTCCTTTGAATCGGGGCTGGCTGCCAGGCTGATCGGCCTGATCCCATCGGTTATTTTCGGTGGTATCATGACCCTGGGAATCGTCGGATTTACCTCGAAATTTGCCCCCCGGCTCAGGAAGCTGAATTTGAAGGACATTGGCTGAATGTAATGCAGGCAATGCACGCAATGCAATCAATGCAGACAATGCAAACAATGCAGGCAGTGCTGGCAGTGTGGAAAAAATAAAGCAGTTTTCGGGATCAATCGTGGGTGCACCGCACGGAGAAGGCGTTTTCTCGCAAAGCGTTGTACAATGAAACACTAAAATTGAATTCATTGATTCCCCTGGCTACGGCTCTTTCGTTGTCAAAAACGGTGGAGGTCCAATACATCGAACCGGCATACATCCCTGTGACAAAGGCCCAGGTGTGGTTCAGATAAAGGATTCCCCGCTGAAATGAATGAAATCCGTTGGCCAGCAGCGTGTCCTTCAGCGGTCCGCCGGCCTGGCCCGGACCAGTACTGAAGAGGATCAGGTCACTCCATTCTGAAGCGGTCGCGATATGCCACCCCGGAGGGCAGAGACCCTGCACGGCTGCCGTGTTATCATACTGCATGAGTTCGTCCCACTGGTAGAAGGAGGAATATTGATTATTGGTTGCAGAATACCGCCGGTATTTCTCAGCAACGCAGTTATCGGTCTGCAGGGTTGATTCCATGATGGCTGTTCCGAAATCCAGGTTTTCCTTCATCCAGCACTTGCCGTTGGGCAGGCTGAAGGTGTTATAATGCCGGTTGTCGCGCGGGTCGGTGAAGGTGTTGCCGCAGATCAGCGGCATCACGGTTTGCGTTGCAACAGTTGTGGCTGCATTTGCAATACATCCATAAATGTTTGTATAGGTATAGGTGAGGGTGTGGTTCCCCACTCCTGCCGCTGCAGGATTGAAGATACCTGTGACCGGATTCACGCCGGCGCCGCTGTAGGTGCCTCCCGGTGGGATTCCCCCCTTTAAATGAATTGGCTTTGAAACTGTGGTGGTGATGCTGTCGAAACAGCGATAAAAGCTGACATTGGGAACCGGCCGGGTCGTCATCAGGATGGCGGTTGAGGTTACCGGGTTGTTTGTGACACACGCCTGGTTGGAGGTCAGCTCGCACGAAACCAGGTCGCCCGCCATCGGGTTGTATGTGTAACTTGCATTGTTTGCATTGCTTGCATTGCCTGCATTGATCTTCCATTGGTAAGCAGGTGCCGGTCCGCCATATACCGGGAACGCAGCAAAGGTGACCGCCGTTCCCGGGCAGAAGGGATTGGGCGTGGCGGTGATGGTAATTCCGGCAGGAAGAACAGGGGTGGCAACCATGGTAATCGTATTCGAAGTGGCAGGATTGCCTGAAGTGCAGGTCTCAGAGGAGGTCAGCTCGCAGGTCACCACATCTCCATTCGCCGCATTGTATGCATAGCTTGCATTGTTTCCATTGCTTGCATTGCTTACATTGATTTTCCACTGGTAACCGGGTGTCAGCCCGCCAGACCCGGGTGTTGCGGCAAAGGTTACGATGCTTCCAGCACAATAGGGGTTTGAGGAGGCTGTTATACTGATACTCACCGGAAGGTTGGGATTGACCGTCATCGTTATCGGCAAACTGGTGGCAGGGTTTCCCTGCGTACAAGACTCTGAAGAGGTCATCTCGCAGGTGATCATATCGCCCTGTACCGGAATGTATGCATAGCTTGCATTGTTTGCATTGTTTGCATTGCCTGCATTGATCTTCCATTGGTAAGCCGGTGTCGTTCCGCCATGGACGGGCGTTGCCCAGAAAGTTACCACAGTTCCCGCGCAGACCGTGGTGGCCGAGGGAATAACAGAAACTCCCACAGGCAGGTTAGGGTTTACTGTCATGATGACAGGCGGGCTCGTCGCCGGGCTCCCGATGGTGCACAACGCTGAAGATGTCAGTTCACAGGTCACTACATCCCCATTAACAGGAATGTATGCATAGTTTGCATTGTTTCCATTGACTGCATTGATTGCATTGACCTTCCACTGGAAGGCAGGCGTGAGCCCCCCATAGCCGGGAGTAGCAGTAAAGTTGACCAGGGTGCCCGCACACACGGTTGTGGCCGAAGGCGACACCGAGACAGTTACCGGCAGGTTGGGGCTGGCTGTCATGGTTACCGGCAGACTGGTTGCCGGATTCCCGCTGGTGCAACTCTCCGAGGAGGTCATCTCACAAGTGACCACATCCCCATCAACCGGGATATAAACATAATTTGCATTGATTGCATTGATTACATTGCTTGCATTGACTTTCCACTGGTAGGCAGGAGTAATCCCCCCATATCCCGGGGTTGCAGTAAAAGTGACGGGACTCCCGGCACAGAAGGGGTTGGAGGATGCCTCTGCAGAGACCGTGACGGGGAGCAGCGGGTTAACGGTCATGGCGAGCGGGGCGCTGTTTGCCATGTTGCCGGTAGTGCAGGTCTCTGACGAGGTCATTTCGCAGGTCACCACATCGCCATTCAACGGCACGTAGGTATAACTTGCATTGTTTGCATTGTTTGCATTGTTTGCATTGATTTTCCATTGATATGCAGGCGTAGTGCCGCCAAAGACTGGGGTTGCAACAAAGTCTACCGCCGTTCCTGCACAAACTGGATTTGCCGATGCGGTAATATTTACCCCAACCGTAAGGTTTGGACTAACTGTCATAACAATCGGCGAGCTGGTAACGGTACTCCCGGTCGTACAAAGTTCGGAGGAGGTCATCACACAGGTTACCACATCTCCCTGAACCGGGGTATAGGAACAGGTGGAACTGATTGCTCCCGGCATATTGAGTGCATTGACCTGCCACTGGTAGGCGGGGGTCGTTCCGCCATAAACCGGGTTTGCATAAAAGGTTACGGCCATCCCGGCACATACCGGGTTTGAGGATGCCGTTACCGTGACAATTGCAGTAACGTTTGGAATTACCGTCATGCAAATCGGGTTGGAGGTAGCAGGGTTGCCGGCAGTACAGCTTGCCGTCGAGGTAACCACACAGACAACGCAGTCGCCGTTGGCGGGGGTATAGGTGAAGGTCTGGCCTGTCGCCCCCGTGATCACCCCGTTTACTTTCCACTGGTAGCCTGGCGAGCTTCCTCCGAAGAGGGCCATTGCGGTAAAGGTAACCTGGCTGCCGGCACACACCGTGTTTGTTGGAGCGCTGATACTGACACTCACCGGGATCGTTGACTGGACAAACAATTGGGCCGTATCGCGTCCCATACAGCTGTTCGGCCCCACCACCGTCACCATATAATTTCCGGCGATGCCGGTGGTATAGGTCTGGCCATTGCCGATGTTCATCTGCGATGTGGTGAGGTCGGCCCACTGGAAAGCGCATCCCGCGCAGGGTCCTGCATCAAAGGTGTTTGTCATCCCGGAACATATGGTTACATCGGGCCCCAGGTTTACGACCGGCCCTGAAAGCAGGCTGACATTGACTGCATCGCTGGTACTGCATCCCCATCGCGTTGCGGTTACCGAATAGCTTCCCGGCGTTGAAACCGTGATCATCCGGCTGGTGGCCCCTGTCGACCAGAAATAGCTGCTGAAATTTGCCCCGGCATCAAGAACCGTGGAGTTGCCCGGGCAGATCGATTTGTCGTTGCCCAGGTTTACCACCTGGGGCGCCATGACCACAATTGAATGACAGACACTTGCTTCACTGGTTAGACCCTCGTTTACAACGAGTCTGACACCATAATTTCCAGGTGTATTATAAGAAAACTGGGGTGGATTAAAGAGTGTTGACGAGGGGATAGAAGCACTGTTACAAGGTGGAAAACTAAAACGGGTAAGGGATGAACTATTCTGGTTGGTAACAAAGGAAAACAGGGAGTCGTTTTCACGGAACATTTCAGAGAACGAACAAGGATGATCAAGCGTACCTATATTTCCCAGAGACTGCGCCGTCACCGTCCCGCCTACTCCACCCGTAAATGTGAGCCTTCCGATTGCAGCAGTAGCAGGAGACTGGTAGACTGTATAGTATCCGACCGAAATTTCACAATCGTTTAACAGGCTGAGCCCGACGGGGTTTACCAGGACGCCGCAATTCCCCAGGTTCTCACCGGTCGGCGTGTTCAAATAAGAATTTCCGAAATTCATTCTTGATAAGGTATTCCCGACACTGTTAACCAGCAAAAGATAGCATATCCCATTTTCTTTGATTGACGCAATCTGGCAGGGATGAACGAATCCTCCCAGGTTTCCGAGATCGGTGAAAACCGGTATGTTGGTCAGGCTGGTTCCGAAATTCAACCGGTAAAGTTTGTTCTGGGTATCAGAATCAAAAAAACCAAGCCAGGTAGTTCCTTCCTGAAGAATTACCAGTCCATGCGCAACGCTGATATTGGGAAACGGACCGATATCGGTGGTGGTAGGTGAATTGTTCGTGATGGAGGCGCCGAAATTCAACCGGAGGATGGTTGACGTGTTGTTTAAAAAGCCGTACCAGTTCCCGTTCTCCTTCCTGATCTGGATATCTTCACACGTTGCACTGATGACCCCTGTTTGAAGAATGACGGCAGAACTGACGGGCGTATTCCTAAAATTGTTGCCATAATAAATCCTTGTCATATGGGTGGGTGATCCGTGATTCGTAACAAAGGAGTAACAATCGGTTCCATCTGTCACCAATGTACTGTAAACCGGTTGATTCAGGTTGGATCCCGGGTTCCCGATATTTGTCCCTGTTGGAGATCCTCCGGCACTCCCTGAACAAAAGTTCCAGTAATAGGTGCTGCCTCCGCTCGACAAATTTGTAAGGGTAATCGGAGCGGCGGTACACACCGTATCGGGTGCGGTAAATGCCGCAGCGGCGGAACAGGCTTTTACGACAATGCTTTTGCAAACCGATGACTGGCTTGGCAGTCCTTCGTTCACGGTCAGCTGGATGTTATAGGTGCCCGGCTGGTTATAGGAATAAACAGGCGGAGTAAAGAGCCACACCGACGGTACCGAGGCATTGGTGCAGGGGGGAAAGTAAAGCCGCGTGAGGGTCCCCTGCCGGTTGGTATTGTACACGAACAGCGTATCGCCCTCCCTGACCAGCTCTGAAAACTGGGCCGGCTGGGTCATGCCGCCGATATTGCCGAGGGAGGCAGGGACGATCGTACCGGTGATCCCTGTTGGAAAACTAAGCCGCCAGATCTTGTCGGGAGAGGAGAGTGAATAGTTGAGATGAAACCCCACCGTGTTTTCGCAGTCGCGGATCAGGGTGAGCCCCCCCGGGCTTACCGTAGGGCAGATGACCCCGAGGTTCACCCCCGTGGGAGCGGTCAGCAGGGAGGCACCGAAGGTCAACCGGGTCATGGTATGGTTGGTCATATTCGAAACCAGGGCATACCATATCCCGTTTTCCTTGATGATCCTGAACACCCCCGGGTTGTTCAGCGCACCGGGCGATCCCAGGTCGGTCATTACCGGGACATTCGACAAACTGGCGCCGAAATTGAGCCGGAGCAGTTTGTGATTTCCCCAGCTGGTGATATAACCCACCCAGGTACCACCGTCGTTGATGATATCGATGCAATGTCCCTCCAGCATGGCAGTATAGGTGGCGAGGATGGTGGCGGTAGGTACATTGCCGAGGGAGGCACCGAAATTAAGTTTTAAGATCCGGTTGTTGTTCAGGATAAACCCCAGCCAAACCCCCGCATCCTGGCATATTTTTATCCCTAAAACGGAGTCGGTAATAAGCCCCAGGCTTCCAAGATTTACGGATGATACGGGATTGTTGCTGAAGCTGGTCCCGTGGTTGTTCCTTACCAGGAATCCGCCCCCTTCATTGGTGATAAAGGAATAACAGGTATTGCCATCTTTCACCAGGGTCGGATAACTGGGTACGTTCAGCAGGTTCCCGGGGTTCCCGATATTGGTGCCTAAGGGATTCTGGAGGGTGTTGCCGGTGCAGAAACTCCAGTAGTAGGTGCTTCCCCCTGTAGAGGTGTTGGTGATGGTGACCGGGCTTCCCACGCAAACGGTATCCGGCGCAATGAAACTGGCTGTCTGGGCTTTTAGACCGGTGCCCGGCAGAATGAACATGAGTGTGCAGACAGTAACCGCCGCAGGAAGTTTTCTGAAAAAATGCAAGGGTATCATACCATGATAATACCCTATAAAGGTAATAAGTTCTTTCGACCCCTGATCATAAATATTGATATTCAGGTTAATTATTTTATTTATCGCGGTAACTGCCAGAATTTGAGCAGGAACAGTGGGTTTTTCATCCATCTCTCCCAAAAACGTACCGGAAAGTTAGCTTGTTTTAATTTCAAAAACGAATCAATCTTTAACCACAATGACAAGAGGCACAAGGATCACAAGGAATCCCATGGTGAACATTGTGTAAATCATTGTTTACATTGTGGTTTAATGGACACCATAGATTTTGGGAACAAGGTTCTTATGAAAAATGCCCGGTTCCTGCAGGGTTTTCAAAGTAAGGATAATCTATTCTTTAGGGAATGAACAGTTGCCTGGTAATACCACGTGAAATTTCACCTATCGGTTGTTTTGATCATGATAGGTAAAAATATATTCGCTTATGTATCAGGCTTCAATCCCTTATTGCGGGCAAAATTAATACCCCTTTTGAAAAATTTCATTTGTAATTAACTTATCAAGCAGGGAAATTACGTAAATTTGCAAAAAATAAATCATGAAAAAATACCTATCATTTTTAATTCCGATCGGATTAATAGTGCTTATTTTTGTTCTTGCAGGATTTGGTGGCGACGAATTGAAGAACTCCTCAGGAGCCCCTCCGGGTTATACGAATTCGCCTGCCGACGGGCAGAACTGCTCTCATTGCATGGGCGGGTCCGCCACGGCGGTCACAGGCTGGATCACCTCCGACGTGCCGGCCACCGGTTATGTACCGGGGAACACCTATACCATCACCGTAACCGTACCGGGAGCAGGGAACAAGGGTTTTGAAGTTTCGCCGCAAACCCTTACCGGAACGCTGATCGGGACCATGACGGCCGGCACCGGCAACAAGCTGACAGGGTCCGGCAAATATGTGACCCACTCTGCTGCAAAAAGCGCTAACCCTGCGGTTTGGACCTTTCAATGGACTCCCCCTGCGGGCGGGGCGGGCGATGTGACTTTCTACGGTTCCATGGCCATTACCCAGCCTGTTACCAAAACCACAACCCTTACCGTTTCGCAAAGCACGGTTGGCATCCCCGAGTTAACAGGGATGGATTGGAGTTTCTATCCCAATCCCGCCCATGGAAAAATATTTTTCAAATACGCCGCAACCCAATCAAAGGCTGCCAGGATCGACCTGCTCTCCAACGATGGCAAAGTGGTCAGCAACCTGCTGACCGCCACGCTCCCTGCCGGAACGGGTGATCTTGAATTCGGTCTCAGCCAGCCTGCAGGTCTCTATCTGCTCCGGATGACCGCTGAAACAGGTACCCAGGTTAAGAAAATTATTATTCAGTGATCTTAACCTGACCAGAGCAAAGTGAAAGCCTCAAAGGAGAAATTCCTTTTGACTTTCATGGAGTTCTGTAGCACTTTGTCCGTTGTAAATTCCTACTTTTGCCGACTGATTTCAACTACTCAATCATGTACGGCAATTTCCAACAGCATCTTCAAAAGCAAATCGATTCCATCGTTTCGGAGGGATTGTATAAGAAAGAACGGATCCTGGTCACCCCTCAGGGGGTGGAAATCAGGACCAACCACGGGCAAAAGGTCCTGAACTTCTGTGCAAACAACTATCTCGGCCTTTCCAACGATCCAAGGGTCATGGCCGGGGCGAACTACACCTTCTTCCGCTACGGCTTCGGGATGTCGTCTGTCAGGTTTATCTGCGGAACCCAGCAGATCCACAAGGAGCTGGAGGCCAAACTGAGTGAATTCCTCGGGATGGAGGATACCATCCTCTATTCATCGGCGTTTGACGCCAACGGCGGGGTTTTTGAACCGTTGCTGGGCGAACAGGATGCCATTATCTCCGATGAGCTGAATCATGCCTCCATCATCGATGGGGTAAGGCTTTGCAAGGCGCAGCGTTACCGCTACAAAAACAATGACATGGACGACCTTGAAGAGGTTCTCCAGGATGCCGGCCAGGCACAGTTCAAGCTGATCGTGACCGACGGCGTCTTCTCGATGGATGGCACCATTGCCCAGGTTGACAAGATCTGCGACCTGGCTGACAAATACAATGCGCTGGTGATGGTCGACGACTCCCATGCCACAGGATTTGTAGGCAAAACAGGCAGGGGCTCTGTTGAGCACTGCAATGCCCAGGGGCGGGTGGATATCATCTCCACCACCTTCGGAAAGGCGCTTGGCGGCGCCTCGGGAGGATGTATCTCAGCAAAAAAGGAGATCGTCGAGTTGCTGCGCCAGCGGTCGCGTCCCTATCTTTTTTCAAACACGCTGGCGCCCGCCATCACAGGCGCCACCCTGGAGGTGCTGAACATGCTTTCGGAAACCACCGCCCTGCGCGATAAGTTATTCGAAAACACCAAGATGTTCCGCAAAGGGATGGAAGATGCCGGGTTCCGCATTGTGCCGGGCATCCATCCGATCGTGCCCGTACTTTTCGGTCACCTGCCCAACGATGCCAAACTCTCGCAGGAATTTGCCAATGAACTGCTCGAAGAGGGCATCTATGTGATCGGCTTTTACTACCCGGTTGTGCCGAAAGGCAAATCGAGGATCAGGGTGCAGATCAGCGCTGCCCATTCGATGGAACAGATCGGCTTTGCCCTCGACAAATTCAAAATCGTGGGTAAAAAACTGGGGGCCATCTAAAATTGCCCACGATTTCTCATAGATTCCGGAGATCCCTGAGCTCAAAATTCCCCTTAACCTGCTTTAACCTGTTTACAAGATAATACCGGTGCAGGTTTCCGGTGAGAACCACGACACGCCGGTATGTATTTAAAAAGACCAGGATATTCCTGATCATCGTTTCATTTCTCTTTTCTCAGAAGCCTTTCTTAAGACGGGCAAATCCTGAATGTTTTTTCAATGAGTCGGTAGTCTCCGTGATCTCGATGGCCTTGTTCAGATAAATATACTCCTGAATTTCTAGGAAGTTCATCAGGGTCTCCGAATTCAACTCCGCCAGCGTCGCTACTTCCAGGTTATTTACATTCTCAAGGCCTTTTTCAAGCAAGTAGAAATCCGATTGGTTTCGTTCGCTGAGTTGCCCCCCGTAACCATACCTGTAAATATCCCTGTACATACTGTCCTGTTTGTTGAAGAAATTATTTTTCAAGAACATGTACATTGCAGAAACCATTACTGGTATGTGATGTTCCGATGATGTACACCAGCGATGGCGGCTGGTTCTGGGCAAAGGTAAAGCCGATGACGAACAGGGCTAAGAAAAGTGGTGACAGTTTCTTCATGTTCTTCTTATAAACCGGCATATTTTTTCATGTACTTCAACAGGAACGGATTCAGTTGATTTTTTGATATCCCCAATTCCTTCTCCACGACCTGTTCCGGGGTGTATTGTCTTTCGGAATAGGTCAGCAACTTCAACACCTTTTCGAATCCGTAGGTGTCAATGGCATATTTCATGATGATCGCACCTATGATATATACAGGAGGGGTTTGCCTGTATGCCGGGAAAAAGTTCATGATCCTGGAGGTGTCTGAATTCATTTCCCGCACGAAACTGTTGTACAGGTTGTTCGCGTGCCATTCCAGGTCGTGCCCCCTGCTTCCGCCTAGCAGGGTGGCCAGGCCCTCATTGAAAATGAGCATCTCTTCTGAGTGTTTATGGCTGGTGAAACTGTGAACAACCTCATGCCGGTGATTTTCACCAAAGGAGGAAAGGAGCATGGAGTTCGTCTCCATGTAACGGCCATCCTTTGATCCTGATAACATAGGCTGATAAACGAATCCCAGGTGACTCGTGAGCAGTGTAGCGTTCGTGTCGATCACGTATGTTATTTCATTTTTTACAGGTTCATGAAACAGTACCGCCAGGCTGTCACGGAATTCAGTGAACTTTGCGGCCTCCTTCATTGTAAACGGGAAATATTCGGGATAATAATATTGCACAGTGCCAACCCGGGTAGTTTTTAGCTTTTCTTTTTCAAGATGGAAATAATTGAAGAGTTTATACCTGTTATCAACTTTTTTAATGAGGATGTAATAAATGGCTTTAACATCAATCCTGCCTGTTGAATCAGCGTCGGAGTTGCAGTTCAGGATCCGGTAATAATGATCCCCGACGGGTTCAATCGTTAACACGGTGGTCTGGAAATAGAACAACCCCGGGAAAAACGCACTGATGTAGTCCGGCATGGCCGAAAGTTGCTTTTCCTCATCGTTCCAGTATCGTGAACCCAGGGTGTCGTTTTTTACAGCCCATCCGTAGAGCCTCGATTTCAGGTAGGAGGTCCACACATGGATCATGGCCTTCACTTCAGCATTCGTGGTGTCGACCTGTAAATAATTGACCACGATGAACTTGTCGAAATAGTCAGTTTTTATTTGGCCCTGCACAAACAACCCTGATAAAAGGGAAAGGACCAGGCAGATTTTTTTCATGAGGACGCTCCTTTATCTACGCTCAAATGTACTGAATTAACAAAAATCAAGGATTCAAAGAAAAATTATTTATAAATATTTT
>CAIYQH010000577.1 GCA_903928285.1 uncultured Bacteroidales bacterium | reverse complement strand
GAGCGAGAATGCGACGATGTTGCGGATACATCGATTCATGGCCTAATCGTTAAGTTCCTCGTAAATGTACAGCTGGTTCTTCGAGATGATCCGCTCACCCTCTTTCAGTCCGGCGGAGATGTAGCTATGTTCACCGGCTGATTTGTAAATGGTGATCTCCCTGGTTTCGACATGACTTCTGTCGTGAAAGACCATCACGAAATTCTTGCTTTTGTCAAACACCACGCACGAGGCTGGAACGGCAGGATAATACTGGTTTTCCTGGTAATAAAGCGTTACCGTAGCCACCATCTCAGGTTTCAGGATAAATCCCGGGTTGGGAAGTCGGATCCTGATCCGCAGTGTTTTGGTTTCGGGGTCGAGGATGTTGAAGATTTTGTCAACCTTGCCTTTAAACAGCTTATCGGGGTAGCTCAGGGTGCGGATCTCCGCCTCCATTCCTTCCGTGATACGGCTGATGTCGCTTTCATAAACATTGGCAACTACCCATACCTCATCGATTTGGGCAATGGTGAAGATATTCTGTGCATTATCGCTCCGAAGCAGCATGTCGTGATTGATCTTCTTATCGGTCACAAAACCTGTGATGGGTGCCGTGACGAGGTAGTCTGATCTCTTTCCGGTATGGTAAATCTTGAAAAGCTCTTCGGTCCTGGTAAGGTTGGCCTGCATCTTCTGGAGCTCCTTCTGGGCCGACAGCAGGTCGCGGTCGGATGAAAGTTTGGCGTTATACAGGTCCTGTTGCACCTCCAGGTTCTTGCGGGCCTGGGCAACATCGCCCTGTGCCTCTGTAAACTGGCGCTCCATATCGGCGACCTCCCCGCTGTGGATCACGGCAAGCACATCACCCTTTTTAACATAATCGCCGCTTTCAACGTTTACCGAAGTGACATTGCCGCCAACGAGCGGGAATACCTCCACATATTTATCCTCCTCCGCCGTGATCTTGGCATTCAGGGTGATGGTCCCCTCAACCCGCTGTCTCTTCACTGTATCGATGGCAATCCGGGTCATCATGGTATCGGTAACCGAAAAAACGTGACTTTCAGCAGCATTGTCCTCGTGGTGTGTACAGCCAAATATCATCATAGTTACCAACCCTCCCCCAAAAAAATGTTTCAATCGCATGATTCCTGTTTATTTGAATAATTCAACTCCGGTGACAAAATTCAGCTCTTCAAAGGCATTGGCGCGGTTGGTGCTGATCTGGTAAAAGTCGATGATCGATTGCGAAAAGGCTTCGAAAAGGTCTGTAAATTCAAGCAGGGAGATATTTTTCCTGCGATAGTTTTCCAGGATCCCGCTGCTGAGCTCGGTAACCTGCACCACCAGCGATGTGTCAATCTTTCCATATTCGTTGTCCAGTTCATTCACCTTGTTATAGGCCGCCGTTACATCGGCCGAAACCCCGAGCGTACCCTGTTCCCGGTTGGCCTTGTAAGCATTCAGTTGAGCCGCGGCCATCCTGATATTGCCCTTGTTCCTGTTGAAAACCGGCAGTGGAAGCCCGATCGTCAGCCCGGTATAATTTTTAACATAGTTGCCGTTCTCGCTGTAATCTACACCCATCGTCAGATCGGGAACTGCTGCTCTTTTCTGAAGCGAAAGGTTCAGTTCGCCCTGGCGGATCATGCTCTCATTCACCTTCAGGTCGGGCCTGTTTTCGGTGGCTGTTGCAATGAGCGCAGCGATTTTCAGGCCTGAACTTTTATACCGGCCGGTCTCCTCTTTTGATGGAACAGGGGCCACATAACGTGTCTGCGCCAGGATGATGCGCAGGGTCTTTTCATTCTCGTTGATCTGGTCGATGATACCTGTTTTATCATTGCTCAGTTGCAGATAGGAGGCTTCCAGCCGTGAATAGTCCTTCATGGAGATATTCCCCTTCGCATACTGTCCCTTATACCCTTTCAGCGTTTCATAAAGCATCTCCAGCTGTTTGTTGATGATGGCTACCGCCCTGGACAGATAATAAACCGTGAAGAAACTCTGATGCAGCTGGTATTTCAGCGATCGGGTGAGGTCATAGTACTGCAGTTCTGTCATTTTTGCCGCCTCTGCAGCAAGCCGGTAGCCGGTTATCCGCTGTCCCGCCACCTGGAAAAGCTGGGTCAGGGCAAAGGATTTATTGCCTTCTGGATATCCGATATCGAAAAAATTATGGGCCTCCGAATTATAAAGGCTCAGTTCGGCTGAAAAATAAGGGTTCTGGAACACTTTAGCCTGGATGGCCTGTGCCTTTGCTGCATCTACCTGGTATCTTGCTGCAATAAGCGCCAGGTTCCCCGTAACAAATACCGAATCCGCATGCTTCAGGGTGAGCCTGAGGGTATCCTCCTGCGGATATCCGTCAATTTTCAGAAATAATAGTAGAATTAATGAGAGGATGTATTTTTTGTTCATAAAGTGAAATAGGTACAAACTGATAAATAACATGTTAAACCAGCCATTATTGCAACAGGTCTGTGAAATTAACAAAATTTTAACTACAGGGTATTGATTTACCGTCTGTTTTATACATTGTTGTTTTTCATCAGGATCCTGACGGAAGAATGTACGCGATTATCTCAACCACAAAGTTCACAGTGATAACCCAAAGCTGACAATTGGATTCTCTGTGATCATGAAGCCATTTATGCAGTTAAATTGCTGGTGTATTCAAATTGCCACAATAGTTAATGCGGTCAACCGTTAATTGATAAAAAATAGTTTACTAATTT
>CAIYQH010000576.1 GCA_903928285.1 uncultured Bacteroidales bacterium | reverse complement strand
GTTTATGATATTCCAAACCGTGGATCTGCTGATGGTGATATAGGTTCCCCTTTCGTGATCAAAGAAGTCGTCACGGTCGAATATCACGCCATCATTGTCCAGATCGACGATCATAAGGGATCCCGACAGGAACTGCAGGTAGTTATCATACACCCAGGATCCGAATGGAAGGTTCTGTCGACAATACAGAGATATGATCAGCCGTTCAACTGCATCAGTGGTTTTTTTCGCGTTGGCATTCTTGTTTCCCTTGTGGATCAGGTGGAAGTATCCATGCTGAAGGTAATTTTTATACTTATCCTGCAGACGAAGAGGGTGCGATGGAAGGGAATGTGGGTACTTTGATTGATCAAGAGTATTGGTGGCATCTGAAATCATGTCCCAAATACCTGTGGTCTTTTTACTCAGTCGTTTATTACGGCCCTTTAGTTCTGTAAAATACTGCCCTATTGCATTAAGGATAGTGGCATTGGCATTGTACTCTACCTGCCGTTCGTGCTTAATATTGGTATTATCGTCGAAAATGAACTCACTGAAGTACTTTGAAGCTTGCAGATCCGGTTCAATCAATTCCTGCAGCCGGTTTCTCCTTGAGTACTGGCGAACATCTCCATACTTTTCAAAAACCCGCTGTTTGATGTCGGTACGGAGTTGGTCGAAGTTCAGCAAGGCAGGACAACCAGGGCCGCCACCTTTGCGAACTCGAACGTGAGGATACCTTCTCAAATAAGTATGAAGTGCTTCTTCACTTAGCACAGGACGCAGTTTCAAACTGTCACTGCTGGAATCACCATCAGTTAAGTCAGGCTTGGAAAGGCAGAATATGTTGTTATATATTTCCAATCAGTTCTTTGCTTTCGGGTTTCGGATCATTCTTTGAATCTCACGACGGATTTTGTAAATATCAACCATGGTTATCACCCAGGAGATGATTGACCTGATCAGTGTTAATATTAAAATGACGATACCTATTTCAATGATGATCATGGGTAATTATTAAATGGATGATGTATCCGTTGATTGGTTCAGTTTGCGCTGTTTGGCGATATTAAGTTTCATGATGCAACGGGCCCACTCCTCAATCCGCTTATTTTTGCGTGTACCACGGCACCATTCCCGCACGTAACTGAGAGTATAACCAGATCTGAAAGCAATCTGGGCTCTGTCATCAGCTACGAGATGCTTCGCAATCTCACGATTGGCGGGGTAGTCGTAGATATATTTGACTTTTGTCATTTCTTGTTGTAGTTTTGTGGTGTTCTGATTTGCAAATATAATGCAACATTTTCTTGCAATGCAAGTTTTTATTGCATTATTTTAAAAATATTTTAAATGGTTGATTATGCTCTTAAAATAAAGAAGTTAAGGAAGTTTCTTTCTTTAACACAAGAGCAATTCTCTGTTGACACAGGGATCAGCAGATCAAGAATATCACAGATTGAGATCGGAAAATTCAAACCAACCATTAAATCGCTCACTGATATTGCAAGAATATATAGCATTGATGTAAATTACTTTTTCAATGAAGAGTTTTTACTCTCAATTGGAACAAGTAAACCATCAATAGGAATTGTTGAATGTTCCTTATGTAAGGAAAAGGAGAGATTGATTCGATCACTTGAAACGCAGATCGAAAATCAGAATAAAATGATTGAGATGCAAGACCGGCTTCTTAAGATTAAGGATCCTTCCTATAAGCAAAGTGCCTCCGGTTAATATGGGTATATTCTGCCCAGGACGATAAATAGGTTATTTTTTTTCGTCCACACACAGCTAATTCAATAATATTTCAGGTAATATTTATGTCATTTACAGATATTCAAAGTATTATGTAGTTTATAGCGAGTTGTTTTATAAAGACACAGGTGATTAACACCCCTTTTAAATGACATTTACTGTAATATCAATCACATTATATGTAACAATGTATATTTTATATGCTTTATATTTTCACTTTACGACCCTCCTTTAGACCCTCCTTTAGACCCACCTATCTCTTTTTTCATCAAATTTACATCGTCACTACGCCAAACTATGGCATAAGAAAGGCCCCATTTAAAGGGGCCAGTACTGATACTATATCCTGATTGCTATTATTGTGCTAAATCGGCTGATATTAGCCTTTTTAGTGATGTTTTTTAGGACTATTAAACAAGAATGCAATGGTGCTTAAATATCGTTTAAACCTTATCCTGTTATCCTGGTCTATTATGAAAGAAGATCACAACCATATTAAACATTTCATTTTAAAAGGCCGTTTTTGGTTATTGCTCTGTATCCTGCATTCCTCTAAGGAAAATCGGCCAAAATATATTAATTATCCTTTCACCTTTTGATTTGAGGCCCTTACAGGGATGGAAAAAGACTTAAATATCGAATTTTTTTTTCATCAAAAGAATGAATACTTTTAAATCCATAAATTCCATCGACATGATTATAAAATTTCTTGATATCCTGAGAATCTCCATGGTTTCGGGGGCCTTTTTTTTCGGATACCTCATTGGCCTAACAAACGGGTATCACCCGGTTCCGAAGCTCCATTTTATGATCCCGTGATTATGGCGCTGAAAAACCTCCCGTAACAATACACCAGCCTTTCCTTGCTGCCGTTTTACCGGCCCTGCCGGATGGATTAAAAGATAAGAAATTATATAAATCATCCTATGAAAAGTCTTCTCCCCCTGGTCATCCTGTTCCTCTGCCATCCCTTGATTTGGTGCCAGGATAACGACCAAACAGTATCACACCACCCAGTGGCCATCGATACGTTTTATCAGAAGTATATCGTTAAGGATCAGTACCGCTGGCTTGAGGAGGTGAGCAGCGCTGAAACCAAAAAGTGGGTTGAAGCCCAGAACAAACGGTCGAAGAGTTACCTGGAAAGCTGCCTGAACAAAACCAATGCCTTTAATATCATTGATAAATATACCTTAACGGATTTTCACAACCCGAAGAAGCAGGGGGATTATTATTTTACCTATGCTTTTTATAACAACCTGAACAACCCCGCCCTTTTTTATCAGCCTGCCTTTAACCGCAGCATGCTGGTCATTGTTGATCCTGACTATGTCTCCACGAAGGATGAGATCCTCATCAGGCAATACCGGGTGTCGAAGGATTCCAAACTGCTGGCATACCAGTTCAACAGAAATGGCAGCGACTGGCTTGAAGCCAGGGTAGTATCCCTGCAAACGGGCCTGCATAAAAAAGACCACCTCGAGGGGTTGAAATTCAGGAATCTTTGCTGGCTGGGAGCTGGGTTTTTTTATTCCACAGTTTTCCAGGATAGCAAGTTCGGAGTTACCAATGGTCAGCGGGTATTTTACCATAAGATCGGGGATGAGCAATCGCAGGACAAGCTCATCTTTGCCCGTAAAAACAATTCGGATGTCTACTTTGATTATATGACCACTGCGGATGAACGCTTTTTCGTACTGAAGGAGGTGAATGAAAAGGCCGGGCTGATCAATTTTTTCTATATCGATTACCAGTCGGCCGAACCCTCCCTTCGTCCCCTGATTACCAATCTGAAATTCAGTGACGACAGCCCCGGCATCCTGGATTTTCACAACGGGAAATTTATCGCTTCCACCTTACGCGAAACTGGTTTTGGCAGCATCATGGAGATCGATCCGGCAAACCCCTATAAATGGCGTTCCCTTTCCACAGGCTTTTCGGATGCCCTCCTGCTGAACGTGATCCCCTTTTATGACAGGATTGTAGCCGTTTACCAGTCAGACCAGCGTTCGGTGATCTGCGTAATGGATTTTGACGGAACTGTATTGTACCAGCTGAAACTGCCGGTTGCCACGACCGTCGAGGGATTCAGCGGGAACCATTCGGATGAGGAGCTCCTTTTTTATATCCAGTCCTACACAATGCCCCCGGTAGTCTACAAATTCAATATCCGGACTTACAAAAAGGAGGCAATGCAGGAGACCAGCGTTAATTTTAACTTTGAGGATATTGAATATAAACAGGTCGAATATCTTTCCGGCGACAGTACCCGAATCTCCATGCTTCTTGTTTATCAGAAGGGGTTAAAGCTGGATGGCAATAACCCGGCTATCCTGGAAGCATACGGCGGATTTAACCTGGTTGATCTTCCAACCTTCAACCCGGGAATCGTTTATTTCATCAAAAACAAAGGGGTGTATGCCTTTGCCAATATCCGTGGCGGGGGCGACAAGGGAGAGCAGTGGTCGCGCGACGGAAGAGGGAAAAACAAGCAAAAGTCGTTCGACGATTTTATCGCCGCCGCCGGCTATCTTATCAACAATAACTATACCTGTAAGGAAAAACTGGCCGCAACGGGAACCTCCAACGGCGGACTTGTCGTCGCTGCTGCCGCCATTCAGCGGCCCGACCTTTTCAGGGCCGTGGTGCCTGTTCTTGCACCCCTCGATATGCTTCGCCTGGAGAAATTCACGGTGGGACACTGGAATACCGAGGAGTATGGAACGGTAAAGGACAGCGCCGGCTTTGCCGGTATCTATGCTTATTCTCCCTTTCATAACATCAAAGATGGGGTCAATTATCCAGCCATGCTGATCGTTACTGCCGAAAATGACGACAGGGTCCCCCCGTTCCATTCCTATAAGTTTGCTGCCGCACTACAGAACCGCAAGGCCCAGACCAACCCCATCCTGCTGAAATCCGCCCGGAATTCAGGCCATCATGGCGCTTCGACCTTCTATACACAGATCAGGGATGATGCCGGTATCTTTGGATTTATCATGACCCAGCTGACCGGGAAGCCCTGACCCTCTGCACATGAATCGTTATCAGTGACTCATAACCTGTGGCGTGTGAAATGTTATGCCCGGTTACCTCTTAAGGTGTTATTGAAAAGGAATCCTGGAAATATCCTGTTACATATTAAAATATATCAACAAACAGTATCAAACAGTAAAATAAGTATTATATTTGTCGTGTCTTAAATCCGCCACTATGAAAACATTTTCAGGAATCAGGGAGGTGTTTGCCATCTTTCAGAACAAGGAATCCTATTTTGAAGAGATCAACAAAGAGCAATCAAACAGGTTGATATTCAATCAACTGTTACTGATTTGCTGTTTTGCCTTTCTCTATGGCCTGGTTATGGGCAGCTACCATAGTTTCCTGCAGTCGGTCGTTGCCGGGGCAAAGGTGATCGTGCTGTTCCTGTCGACGGTGATCATCTGTTTCCCCTCTTTTTTTATCATTCAGCAGGTGCTCGGATCGAAGATGAGCTTCAGGCAGATGATGCTGATCGTGTTGAGCGGGGTTGTCCTCACAGCGACCATTGCCCTGTCGTTTGCGCCCATCGTGGTTGTCTTCCAGGTTACCGGAGGCAACTACCATTTCCTGCAGCTGCTGCATGTGGCCATCTTTTTTTTTGCAGGGTTCTTTGGCATGAAGCTCATGGTCGATGCCCTTAAATTTGCCTGTGAGCACAAAAACATCTACCCGCAGATCGGGGTGACGGTATTCAGGATATGGGTCATCATCCTCGCCTTCGTGGGGATCCAGCTCGCATGGAACTTACGTCCCTTTCTTTGCGAAAAAACCGAAGAATTCAAACTCTTCAGAAAGTATGAAGGCAATTTTTACACTGCCATCGTTTATTCGGTTGAACAACTGGCATCACCGGTGGTTCCGGAAAAAAAGGAAAGTGTCAAACCACCTGTCAATCTCCCGGATACCACAGTTAAATCCCCTTCAGGAGCAGAAAAATTGTTACATCAATCAGGGAAATAGGCAATGGACGATATCATGACGCTTGAAGAGGTAGCCGGCTACCTGAAGCTGAAACCGCAAACCATCTATACCTGGGCCCAGGACGGGAAGATCCCGGCTGCCAAGCTGGGAAAGGAATGGAGGTTCAGAAAATCGATTATCGACCGGTGGTTTAACCAGCATATCGACGAAAAATTTTCGGAATACCTTTGACCATGACTGTGACACGGGTCCTGTGGCGCGGTGCGGCTTCTTTAAGATTAACCGCTTTCTATTCTTAATGCGTTAAGCTATTCGTTGCTCAACAGAGAGCGGACTATGGCCCGTAAATTTCCCGCCGGCAATCTGGGCAAAGGGAATGATCCTTCTGATCGATATCTTCCACGTAGGTGCTTGAGCGCATCACGCAGGACTGGTTTTTACAATGGATCAACCCGAACGTATGACCGAGTTCGTGGATAACCTCTTTCTTAAACCGTTCAAGCAACAGGTGAGCGTCTGCTTTCAATCCGTAACATTCATTATTCAGGCGGTACAGCGAGGCAATCCCCGACCGTCCTCCAAGATAGGCTTGTCCGAAAATATAGGTCAGGATTGGTATAAAAATATCGACATTGAACAACCCGAGTGTTTTGCTGAACCCGGAGATGGGCAGGGCATCAACATGCTTCAGCAGGTTGTTTCCGTTGTACTGCCTTCGGCCGGGGTCATAAAAATCGCTTAAATCAATATGACCCTCCTTGATGGTCATGGAGCTGCGGAATTCAAGCTGTACCGTTTCACCAAGCTGATCAAGAAGATCCTTCTCGAAATACCCGAAAGAGACTAACGTTATTTCTGGAATGATCATTAACCAATACTGTTAGGTTGAGATGGAATCAGGATCATCAGGGTGATGCGGGCCTATTTTACCTGCTTTAAATCGTATTTTTTGATCTTGTTATACAGGGTTACCCTGTCAACCTTAAGGGCTGTTGCCGTGCGGGAGATGTTCCAGCTGTATTTATTCAGGATCTGGAGGATAAAGGCCTTTTCAAAATCATCGAGACTTTCAACGGTTGAGGTGATCATGGTTTTTTCCAGCGGCAGGTCCTTCAGCGTGATTTTTTTGCCGTTTCCCACGACAATTGCCCGTTCGATCATATTTTCCAGTTCACGGATATTCCCCGGGAAGTTGAATTCCTGCAGCCGGTTTAAGGCGGAGGTGTCGATGGAGATGAGTGGTTTATTCATGGAGGTGCAATATTTCCGGATGAAATAATCTACCAGCAGGGGGATATCCTCAAGCCGGTCGCGCAAAGGCGGTAGCTGGATATTCATCACATTCAGCCGGTAGAAAAGATCTTCACGGAAGGTACCCTTTTCAACCATGTTTTTGAGATTACGGTTGGTCGCACAGATAACCCTGAAGTCGGAGACGATCTCCTTGTTCCCGCCAACCCGCATGAAGCTTTTCGTTTCCAGAACGCGCAGCAGTTCCACCTGCATTTTCGAGGAGATGGTGGCAATTTCATCGAGGAAGATGGAGCCGTTATCGGCCATTTCAAAACGGCCTTTGCGATTGTACATTGCCCCGGTAAAGGCGCCTTTTTCATGGCCGAACAGTTCGCTTTCCAGTAAACTTTCGGTCAGGGCGCCGCAATGCACGCTGACAAACGGGAAAAATTTTCGGGGGGAATTGGAGTGGATAGCACGGGCAACCAGCTCCTTTCCGGTACCGCTTTCACCGGTGATGATGACCGAGGAGTTGGTTTGGGCAACACTCTCCACCTCCCTCAGAACCTGCCGCATCGGTTCACTGTTCCCGATCAGGTCTTCAATATTTTCGAGCGAGATGATCTTTGTTTTCAGCGTCTCGTTCTCCTCGGTTAAGGAGATCTGTTTTGTCGCGTTGCGGATCAGGTGGGTCAGGTCGTCGGGGTCGAACGGTTTGGTGACATAATCAAAGGCGCCATCCTTCAATGCCTTCACCGCAGTATCCACCGTGGCAAAGGCAGTCATTACAATTACAATGGAGTTGCTCTTTAACGATTTTATCCTCCTGAGCATCTCCAGCCCGTCCATCCCCGGCATTTTGATATCCGCCAGGATGATGTCGAAATTGCCCGATTCAAGCATGGTTAATGCTTTTTTGGCGTTTTCGGCGCATTCAACGTGAAAGCCGTCTTCGGTGAACCAGTTAAACAGCGAATCACGCACCGATTCTTCATCATCAACAACTAAGATGGTAATTTTTCTTGCCATGTCTGAAGTACGTTAATTTTTTATAAGGGGAAAGGTTACCGTTATGGTGGTCCCTTTGCCAAGGTCCGACTTAACCTGGATCTTGCCATTGTGACTTTGCACAATACCGTGAACGATTGCCAGTCCGAGACCAATCCCGCTGGCATCCTGTTTTGTTGAAAAGAAGGGCTCGAAAATGTGGGGAAGGTCCTCTGCAGAAATTCCCAGTCCGTTATCCGATATCTCAATTCTGACAGAATCTTCATCCGGGTTATGGGTTCGCACCACGATCTCCCCGTTTTCAAGAACAGCCTCCGAGGCATTGACAATGAGGGCGATACAGGCTTGTTTGATCTGGTTTGGACTACAATAGATCAGGTCGGATTTGGCAGAAAAATCGGAGATGAAACTGATATCCGCAATTTTAATCGGGTGGGCCATGATCTCAATGGTGTCCTGCAGGATCTCATGCAGATGTTTGGGTTCGAAATTATCCTGGTCCTTTCTCGAAAAGTCGAGCAGGCCCTTGACAATGTCGCCGCATCGTTTTGTCTCGTTCTCGATCAGTTTCAGGTGTTTCAGCATGGATGCCCGTTTTAAGTCATCAAGATCGGGATTGCTCAGCTGTTTGTAAAGCAGTTTGGTATAAATCAGGATGCCTGAAAGGGGGTTGTTGATTTCATGGGCAACGGAGGAGGATAATTTACCGAGTGAGGCCAGCCGTTCAACATGCATCAGTTCATTCTGTGCAGCTCCCAGCTCTTCCGATTTTTTCTGAACCTTGTACTCCAACTGCTGCGACCAGTTTTCCAGTTCGTTGTTTGCCGATTGCAGGTTGTCAAGCATATCATTGAAGGCGCGTGAAACCATCTTCATGTCGCCAAGCTGATTTGGCTTGATTTCCAGCCGGGTGTGCTTATCCCCGTTGGATACGGCAATACTGGCCCTGATCAGGGCATTCAGAGGGTTCTTGATCTTTTTACTGGTGAAAAGAATCAGGATTGAGACCAGCATCAAGGTGGTGAAGATGGCAAGGATGAAAAATTCCAGCGATGATTTCTGAACTGCGGAATCAAGGTCTTTCAAGGGTATTTTAACAATAAGGGAACCCAGTACCTCATCGGTTGCCTTATGGGAATGGCAACTGCTGGTGTAACACGATTTTTCATTCAGGATGGGGATCCTCATCAGCAGATGCCGGCTGGTGTTGTCGTTCCGGTTCATCTTGCAATCACTGTCGATATTGATGATTTTGTACGACTTTGCCTTCTTGGCAAACATGGTTTTCAAATCGGTATGACAACTGATACAATCCGGGTTGCTATGGGTTTTATTTGTATCGGAGGGGATTGACGTGTAGACAAGGTTGTCTTCGTC
>CAIYQH010000575.1 GCA_903928285.1 uncultured Bacteroidales bacterium | reverse complement strand
TATTTCATTACCTTTGCAGTGACAAACAAAAACAAAATAAGATGAAAAACACAGCAAAAATGTTATTTGCGCTCATGCTGGTAATCGGCATGACGAACCTGGGCCTGGCCCAGACCAAGTGGAATCTTGACAATGCGCACAGCAGCGTTAAATTCTCGGTAACCCACATGGTGATCTCCGAGGTGGAGGGCAGTTTCAAAACCTTCACGGGAACCATCGACGCTGCCAAACCTGATTTTTCGGGCGCCACGGTTGATTTTTCGGTAGATGTGAACAGTATCAGCACCGATAATGAAATGCGCGACAAACATCTGAAATCGGATGATTTTTTCAATGCAGAGAAGTTTCCGAAAATGACCTTCAAGAGCATCTCCTTTAAAAAGCTTACCGCTAAATCCTATGAGCTGACCGGCAACCTGACCCTCCGCGACGTCACCAAAAAGGTGAAATTTAACGTTACCTACGGCGGAACTGCCAAAGATCCATATGGAAATACCAAAGCAGGCTTCAAGGCAACAACCGTGATCGACCGTCTGGTTTATGGTCTGAAATGGAATACCCTCACCGAAGCCGGTGGCGCCATGGTAGGCAAGGATGTAACCATCACCCTCAACCTCGAATTTGCTCAGGCAAAATAATCACTGCGATTAAGAAAACTCCGGTGATCAGGGTCGGTTATCCACCACCAGTTCATCGGCAAACAACCAGGCTTTGCCCCCATGACCAATGTGCCATTCGGGGCATTTCCCTTTATTACGGGCATCAAACCGGATAAACCGGGCGCTCTCCCGGGCGATCTTTTTTCCTGTCTCCCTGATCAGCAGCGGCTCGCTAAAGGTCAAGGAATCAAAAACAGCCACCGACCGGAACTGCAGGCCATCCGCTGAAACGCTGACAGTCAGCTTTTCTGGGTAAAAGATCCAGGAGGCGAGATCCTGAAGGAACTCCGCCCCGACGTAGTTGAATGTTGTTGAGATGCCCAGGTCAACAACGGCCGACAGGTCGTTTTCCTCAAATCCCTGCCATAATACGTGGTAGTTTGACGAACCGCGTTTGCCATCGGTCAGCGAACCGGGGCCATCCGCTGCATATTTTGCAGCAGGGGGATCGGTCAGACGATAAGGCTTCTCCTTTGCAAGATGACAGAGGTAGGCGTTTTTGAAAAAAAGTTCCGTTTGTTTGCCATATTCAGCAGGCGGCAGGCCCCGTTCATGCACCGATGTTACCCCGTATTTTTCTGCCAGGGTTACAAATTCGTCAAGCTGCTCCAGCCGGTCCTTTCTCACCGTCATCCTTGCGCCATCCTGCTCCAGGAACCCCTCCGGTCCCGTAATATACTTTTTGGAGATCTCCAGGATGGCATATTGAAGCGGCAGCCTGGCCCGGGCAACGCGGCCGGTCAGCGCTGAATCGCCGGTCACGGCAGCTTCGGCCTTGTTGAACAGCTCATTGTAACCTCTGATCTGGTCAGGGTTTAAAAAAGCATCGGTCTCCTGCATGGGACTGTCGTAAATCCAGAGTGTTTTCCCCGAACTGGCCAGGGCAGATTCCATCCCGGCGAGGTAACGGCCGATAAAGGGCGCTGCTGCGCCGTAGTAACCATTGAGAAAGAGGTTACGGACGGAATCCACATCCAGGTCGGGATTCCATAACAGTTTGGCAAGCAGGTACTGCCTTAGCTCCTGGTTCTCGCTGTAGGTGCCGTGGCATCCCTGTTCAAAGACCGATGCGACATGATGCTTCTTAAACAACTGCAGGTTGGGCTGCAACACCTTCAGATTCGGGAAGGGGCCGATCATATTGGTAAACTGGATGACATAATCCCACACCAGGATATCGCCGGCAATGGCCGACCAGCGCCGCAGGTCAGCCGGGAACGACCCGGCCGAGGTATCGGCGGCAAGCGGTTTGCTGCGGTCGCACTCGATGGTGCACAGCATGATATTTACATTTTCCGCCGGCTTCACATGTTCAGGGGCCTTTCTCGTGTACTGGTATGCCAGCGTTGAGATGACCTTGTCGGTAAAGACGGCAGCCACCTTGTTGACAAAGGCAATCATCCCTTCCGAAGCATTGGGCGATCCTGATGCAGCCATCTTACAGGCGTCGCATTCGCACGAACCGAAGGTGTCCATCTGCGAAACAGACCAGTATTTGGCCAGGGGCTTCTCTTTCATCCTGCGTTTCAGCTCCCCGATGGTGATCTGCAATACGTCGTGGTTGGAAAGACAAAGCTGGGTCTTTGTTCTTTTCCCGCCCATCAGGGCATAATATTCGGGATGGCTTTCAAAATATTTCTCCGGCGGCACCAGGGTGAACATCGTGTGAACCCACATCCCCCAATCCTCTCCCCCCTTCCAGGCATGCCGGTCGCTGCGCATCTTGTCGGCAAAATCCTGGTCTTCCATCCCGGCATAGTAAACCTCGCGTGATCCGAATGCGGGATTTTCAATCCGGTGAACCAGGGGAAGACTGATAAAGGAACTTTTGGGAATGGTCTCTGCGCCCGGAGCCCAGAACCGGCAGCCCACGTACTTTTCAAGGAATTCATAGACACCGTAAAGGGTACCCTTGTGCGACCCTCCGGCGATGAAGATGTCGGGAAGGGTAATGATGATTTCGAACCCGTCGGGACCGGGTCGCTCCGACTCGACCGAAACAGGGTAGCGGCCTGAGTAGCCGACGACAATCTCACGGGCGGTCTGCGGAGCATTTTCCCCGACTATGTCCAGCTTCACCCCCGTGATCATCATCAGGTATTTCTGCAATTCCGAGGCTGCTTTGGCCTCCGATACGGAAGCAGTCGCGGGGATAACGATCTGGTAGTTGGCTACCAGGAACTGCTGTCCCCCGACGCCAAACCGGGCATCCTGTGCAGAAAGATCCAGCGAGACCAACAGGAGGAACAACGGGAAAAATTTCTTCATGGGAATCAGAATTTAAGGCAAAGTTAGCATTACCTTTACATACAAATTCATCCGTCATGAAAAAGGTTCGTACATTCATTTCTGTTCTGATCCTTTTCGTCATAGTCAGTTACCCGCGAATAGAAGCACAACCATGGTCCCCGCTGAAATTAAAGGAAAAATTCAATTTCAACACCAACGGGCTTAATTTCATTACCAACACCATCTGGACCGATTCGGTGAAAATCGCCGGCGGCGATTCGGTATTTTACCTGAACCGGATCGTCACCAACTGCGATACCTGCTCCATCTGGTTCAAATGGTCGAATCAGCCCGATTTCCTGAAAAGCAGGATGATCAGGAAAACCGGTGGCATATACAACTTCAGGACTCCCGGGTCGGTGGTGATTAAAACCCTTGCAAAAACAGGCGATACCTGGTTATACGACACCCTTGCCAATATCACGGCCCATATTGTCTCCGCCGGTGTTGAACCGGTTTTCGGAATCCCCGATTCGGTCAAGGAGATCCAGTTATCGACCGGCAGTACTGTCCGGCTGTCAAAAAACTTCGGGGTACTCCAGTTTCCCTTGCCAGCGACAGGCAGTTCCCCCGGTATCCTCGAAGGGATCGAGGGGCGGGATGTGGGTCAGCTGGTTCCCAAATTCAGGGAGATCTACAACTTCAATCCCGGCGATATTTACCAGTATTCCGGTAAATCGATGAGTTATGCGGTCGGGGGTGGCAGCGGGTACCTGGAAAAGATAAAGATTCTCGGGAAGGATTCCACTTTAGGATATTACAGCTATTCCATCCTGCGATATTACTGTTCCTGGTCGCTTTCGGTCCAGGGGATCCCGGGCGACACGACCCATCTCTATTCATACGACACCCTGACCTTCGTGGATTCGGTCGCCAACCTGGCAAACTACTACCCGAATCAATTGGTTGAAAATCCCATCAGTCCGCTGATGTGCGGCCCCAACACCAACTATTTCAAGGTTACCAACGATGTAAACCAGCTCTATACCAAATGGGCCGGCAGTTATAACTTTGGGGATGACGCGGCCACTTACCTGCACGGCACTTCCTGGAACCCTCCCAAACCCCGGGACCTGCTGGTTCCCGGCCCGGTTATGATCTATATGAACAGCTTCAAACCAACTCTTGGCAACACCTGGTTTCATATCATGGTCTTCGAATGGGAGGAGGAACGTGAACTGGTCGGTTATATCAAAAACGGCGACACCACAGGGATCATCTATCCCGACGGGCTTCTCCTGCAAGGCATGAAACAGGAAGCCCGTCATCCCGCTTTGATCATCTATCCTAATCCGGCTCATGATTACCTGCAACTTTCTTCCGACGGTATTCCCGCCGGGGCATCCGTGGAGATCAGGAACAGCAAGGGTCAACTGGTGATGCAACGTCCATGGAGCAGCAGGATCGGCATTTCGACGCTTATCCCCGGCGCCTATGTTATCAGGATTACCGGCCCAAACCATAGAAATACCCTGAATGGACAGTTTATCAAATATTGACGACACCAGGGTTATCCCGAAGATCGCGCGGTATTGCGCCTTCCAGGAGCGATGCAGGCTGGATGTGCTGCAAAAGCTGATAGAGTGGAAAGTTCCCGCAGACCAGGCAATCAGGATCATGAGTTACCTGGAGGAAAACAATTTTTTAAATGAAGCGCGTTTTGCCAGATCGTTTGCCAGGGGGAAATTCCGTTCCAACAAATGGGGCAGGATCAGGATACAATACGAGCTGAAAATCCGCAAGGTACAGGGGGTATTCATCCGTGAAGCCATGCAGGAAATTTCACAGGAAGATTACCGTCAAACCCTGCGGGAACTGATCCTGAAAAAGCAGCAGGAAATAAAAGCGGGAAAAAACTTGAACATCCGCGAAAAAATTATCAATTTTGTATCCGGCAAAGGGTTTGAATCGGACCTGGCAGCCGAAGTATTAAAAGAACTTAAAATCTGACATGTTACAACAGGAACAGTTGAAAGACCTGCAGTCAAGACTTGATGTCTTGAGGAGGTACCTTTGACATCGACAAGAAACTTTTACAGATAGCCGAAGAGGAGGAGCTTTCCCATGCTCCTGATTTCTGGAACAATCCTAAAGCTGCCGAACAGGCACTGAGAGCCATCCGCGATAAAAAACTCTGGACTGATGCCTATCTACTGGCAGTTTCAACCCACGACGACCTGAAGGTCATCTGGGATTTTTTCGTCCAGGGCGATGCAACCGAAGAAGAGCTTGAAGCCCAGTACCGCACAACTCTTAACATGGTTGAGGAGCTTGAGTTCCGGAACATGCTGAGCGGCGAGGAGGATAAACTGGGTGCCATCGTGCAGATCAACTCGGGCGCAGGCGGTACCGAATCGCAGGACTGGGCCCAGATGCTCATGCGGATGTACATACGCTACGGCGAACGCAGCCGTTACAAGATAACAGAGGTTGACTACCAGGAGGGGGATGTGGCCGGGATCAAATCGGTCACCCTTGAATTTGACGGTGATTATGCCTACGGGTATCTCAAGGGGGAGAATGGCGTTCACCGGCTGGTGAGGCTTTCACCCTTCGACTCCAACCACAAACGGCATACCTCCTTTGCCTCGGTTTACGCTTATCCCATCATCAACGACGACATCGTGATCGAGATCAACCCGGCCGATATCAGCTGGGATACCTTCCGCAGCAGCGGTCCGGGCGGGCAGAATGTCAACAAGGTTGAAACAGCGGTACGTCTGAAACACGAGCCCTCGGGAATTGTGATCGAATGCCAGGAGACCCGGTCGCAGGGGCAGAACCGTGAAAAGGCTCTGAAACTGCTGAAATCGCAGCTTTATGAGATAGAATTAAGAAAGCAGCGTGAAAAGATAACCATCATCGAAAGCGGGAAAAAGAAGATTGAATGGGGCAGCCAGATCCGCAGTTATGTGCTGCACCCGTACAAGATGGTAAAAGACCTGCGCACCGGGCAGGAGACATCCGACACCCAGGCGGTGCTGGATGGCGACCTGACCGAATTTATCAAGGCCTACCTGATGGAATTCGGAGGCAACAGCATGTAGGCCATATCCCTGCACACAAACGATTATGATACCAATGCGATCAATCAAAATAAAATAATGTTGAAGATTTATCACAATCCTTCCTGTAAAAAGTCTCGCGCAGGACTGCAGTTTTTGCAGCACTCAGGGAGCCCCTTTGAGGTGGTCGAGTATTTAAAAAATCCCATCACAGAGCAGGAATTGGAGAAACTGCTGATAAAACTGAATAAAAAACCCACGGAGGTTGTCCGCACACAGGAGGCATATTACAAGGAGAACCTGAAGGGGAAATATTTCGGGGATCACGAATGGATCAGGATCATCCTGCAAAATCCAAAACTGTTGCAACGGCCGATCGTGGAGGCCGGTTACAAGGCAGTCATCGGCGATCCGCCTGAAAACATCGGAATATTGTTATAAACACCAGGATATTTACCTAACCCTTTTCCACCATGCAGACACGTATCGAAAAAGACACCATGGGCCCAATCGAGGTTGACATGGACAAGTACTGGGGTGCGCAGACACAGCGTTCGCTCACCAACTTCAAAATCGGCGATCCCGGCTCCATGCCCAAAGAGGTGATCCGTGGCATGGCCATTCTCAAGAAGGCGGCGGCCATGGTAAACGCCGACCTCGGTGTATTAGCCGGTGAGAAAAAGGACCTGATCGTACAGGTTTGCGACGAAATCCTCGAAGGAAAGCTGGATGACCAGTTTCCCCTGGTGATATGGCAAACCGGTTCGGGAACCCAGACCAACATGAATCTCAACGAGGTAATCGCCAACCGTGCCCAGGTCCTGAATGGCGGGAAACTTGGCGGAGAGGGTAAAACCGTGATCCATCCCAACGATGATGTCAATAAATCGCAATCGTCGAACGACACCTTCCCGGCTGCCATGAGTATTGCTGCCTACACAATGGTGACCGGAACCACCATCCCCGGTGTTGAACTGCTGAAGGCTACCCTGGCAAAAAAATCGGAGGATTTCACCGCCATCGTCAAAACCGGCCGCACCCACCTGATGGATGCCACCCCGCTTACCCTCGGGCAGGAATTTTCGGGTTATGTTTCCCAGCTCGGCCATGCCGTTCTTGCCCTGAAAAACACATTGCCCCACCTCTCGGAACTTGCCCTGGGCGGAACCGCCGTGGGAACCGGGCTGAATGCACCGAAAGGATATGATGTACTGGTGGCTCAGAAGATCGCCGAACTGACAGGACTGCCTTTTATCACAGCTCCCAACAAATTTGAGTCGCTGTCGTCGCACGATTCGATGGTCGAGACCTCCGGCGCACTGAAAACCCTTGCGGTGAGCCTGATGCACATTGCCTCGAACATCCGCCTGCTGGCCTCCGGCCCCCGTTGCGGCATCGGTGAGCTGATGCTCCCCGAAAACGAACCAGGCTCCAGCATCATGCCTGGTAAGGTAAACCCCACCCAGCCCGAAGCCATGACCATGGTCTGCGCACAGGTGCTGGGAAACGACGTAGCCATCAATATCGGCGGCATCAGCGGCCATTTCCAGCTGAATGTGTTCAAACCGCTCATTATCTCCAACCTGCTTCAGTCGGCACGGCTGCTGGGCGATGCCTGCGTATCGTTCAACGACAACTGCGCCATCGGCATCGAACCCAATATGGCCGCCATCAACAAAAACCTCGAGAATTCTCTGATGCTGGTTACCGCGCTGAATCCCCACATCGGGTATGACAATTCTGCCAGAATCGCCAAAAAAGCCCACAAGGAACACCTTACCCTTCGTGAATCGGCCATGGCGCTGGGATTACTCACCGACGAGGAATTTACCAGGATCGTTGATCCTAAAAAGATGACGGGACCGAAATAACCTTAAACGGTGACCTGTTCTATGTGGTGATTTACCAAACCTGTTTTCCCATGCTCCGACGTGTATGCCTTCTGATAGCGTTCCTGGGAACCATCCATCATCCTTTTGCCCAGAACACCAATGTTTCGAAGGGGATGATCTTCGACGGAGAGCCCTGCATGGCCGTCAATCCTGCCAATCCAGAACACCTGGTGGTGGCATGGATGGGCTATACCTTCGGTTCCCCGCTCGGGATCAAAACCATCGTTTCGCTCAACGGGGGCCGTTCATGGTCGCCCCCTGTGTTTCTTCCCCATTATGCTCCCTCCTTTCATTCTGCCGACCCCGCTCTGGCCTTTGACAACCTGGGGAATCTCTTTGCCTCCTATATCGATTACCGCGAAACGCCCGACAGTGGCGGGATATACCTGGTAAAATCGTCCGATGGAGGATTCACCTGGAACCCCCTCTCCAAAGCGCTCGACATGTATGCCGACGGTTCAAAAAGGCCCATTGACAGGCCATGGCTGGTGATCGACCCTGTCAGCAGCCATCTTTACATCACATCCAAACCGGCCCCCTGGGTGGCAAATCCCAACCGGCCCTATTTTGTGGCCTCCACCGACCACGGCGCTACCTGGTCCCCATGGAAATATATTGACGGCGCCGGTTTCCTGGTGGGAAATATCATTAAAGCGCCCATGGCCGCACCCGCTGTTTCATCCGCAGGCACCTTCCATTGCCTTTATCCCAGTTGGGTGGCATCCCAGAACATCCTGCCCGGCTATATCGATGCAAAATCGACAGACAATGGCAACAGTTTTACCTTTCACGGCGCTGTCTATTCAACCACCGGTGTTACCGATACACTGGCAAAAGCCGGTGGCCACCTTGCTGCCGACCCTGCCGATCCCAACCACCTTACCTTCGTTTTCTTAGGTGAAAAATACGGGGATCTCGATGTATTCCTCATCGAATCGTGGAATGACGGCACCACTTGGCGTGCACCTTACCGGGTGAATTCCGACCCTGCCGGCAATGGCAGGATGCAGGACCTGGTGTGGAGCGATTTCAATGCCGCCGGCGACTTCGTTGTTGCTTGGCGTGACCGGAGAAACAGCAATGGAAGCGGATATGCCGTCGCCTCCGAAATCTGGGGAGCCATGCGATGGAAAGATTCGACAGTCTTTTCGCCAAATTTCAGGATTTCCGACACCCTGTCGGCATACAAGCCTGTGCTGGGCCTTAACGGTAATGATTTTATGACGCTGGCAGTTTCGGGCGATACGCTCCACACCGCCTGGGGCGATGCCCGCAACGGAATCCTCAATATCTGGTATTCGCGCATAGACCTTCATAACCTGTATTCCTCCGGGATCAGCAACATTGCACATGAAAAACTTCCTGAAATCACCCTGTTTCCGAACCCGGGAGGCCCCATTTTTCAATTCCGGGGTACCCGGGTATCTGAGGCCGGGGTTTACGATGCACAGGGAAAGCTGCTTTGGGTGCAGAAGTCGGTCAATGCCATCAGCCAGGTTGACCTTTCGGATCACCCGCCGGGAACCTACCTCCTTTACCTGAAAACCGATCATGGAAATGTGTGTGCAAAGATCATCAGGGAATAGTTTTCCCGGCCTGACTCTTACTCCTCCGCACCGGAAGGAAACACCATCTCCTTCTTCAGCCCAGTGAGGCGAAAAATAAAGGCCCTTCTGACAGTGTCGCGGCCACGGGTAATACAGATCGTATCGGCAGGGATAATCCGGCTGAACAGGCTCCCGTAAAGTCCTGCAGGATCTTCATAATCATCGCTCAGGGCGATATACCAGGCATCGCTGCCTGCCTTGAGGTTTCCGCGGATGCGGTTAATCCAGTGATACTTGTGTATCCGTTCCAGGTTGCCGATGGCATAAACCGGCTTATGGATCTTCCGTCCGACATAATAGTCGAAATTGGCAGCAGGGAACCAGCGGAAGGTGACGATCGGTGAGTTCCTTCCGATCAGGCCATGCTCCTCGTCAAATTTTGCCAGGGGGGCAAACTTTTCCCCGAGCTGTTCCCATCCGACCATATCAAGCGACGGGTCATTGACCTTCATATGCTGCAGGTGTATCCAGCCATACCTGATCTGTCCCATGACGGTTACCGATACTGAAATGGTCAGCGATAAAGCCAGAACCAGCTGCCAGGGCATCAGCCGGAGTCTTTTAGTCTCATGGGCCGGTTCCGACAGGAATGCCGAGGCAATAAAAATCAGCCCCAGGTAACCCGGACCGGTCCAGTGGGGCAGGGTGCTGCGGAAGAGCGAAAACGACTGAAAGACCACGATCAGCGGGATGCTGGTCCACAACAGCAGGCGCCGCGGGGATTCGCTGAGAAAGCTTTTGCGGAATGCCAGCGTAAACAAGGCTGTGATGATGAGTATCACATTCACCGGGTTGTTATAAAAAAACTCTCCTACCATCTCGGTCAGAAAATACTGTGGTTTGAATCCCGATTGGGTAATGGTAACCCTGTTTTCATGGTAGGTAAAACTGATAAAATTGTTCCCGATATTCCAGGAGAGTACCGGTGTCGCAACCAGGGCGACGATCAGGAAGAAACCATAAAACTCCTTTGTTGCAAACCACCGGCGGTTGTAAAGAAGGCAGTAAACAAACACCCCGGCGGGCAGGAATACCGAATGGTACTTTGAGATCAGGGCCAAACCTGCAAATATAGCGGCCAGCAGCAGCGAGATTCTGTTGTCGGAGGTCAGATCACGGTCGGGTAACGATTTCAGCAGGAAATAGAGGGCGGCCAGCCAGAAACAAACCTGGGGAGCGTCGGGCAGGATAAAGGTGCCGCTGAGAATAGACCCGTAGAATGAGGCGGTGTAGAGCAGGGCTGCATAAAGCCCTGTAAGGGGATTCTTGATCTCCCTGCCTATCAGGAACATCATGATCGTGCTAACCGTTCCCAGTAACACCGAGCCCAGTCGAAGGAAAAATTCATGTTCGAATGTGAAATTCAGGGTAAACAGCTGGATGACCAGCCCAACCATCGGAGGATGGTCAAAATGGCTCAGGGCCGGAAAGCGGGCATAGGTGAGGTAATAAACCTCGTCATTTCCCAGTTCGATAAAACCGGCAATAAAGCCCCGGGCAAGCGCAGAGAGGGCAAGCAGTATGAAAAATGCCCAGTATATCCGGCGGTTAGTTGGCATAGTAACTTACGGATTAGGATGTTTTTCCCCGTTTCACGAACCATCCGGCGGCGAAAAGCCCGGCCACCGATCCCAGCCCGAGCAGCCGGAGAATCCAGGTCCGGGGCCAGTTGATCTCGGCCAGCAGGGTATTGGCAGGCGGTGTGCCGTCGTACCTGAAAACCGGGTTCAGATAAAAGGTTGAGCCAGTCCCCACGGCAGGGAATTTATACTTTTTGATAAAGGTGATTTCGGTCCTGATATAGGTGTCGGCGGGTTGGAATTTATACCAGGCAGTTCCGTTCAGCCTGACAATCTTTTTTGCTTTGCCCTCCTGGCCGATGAAGGTGATTTTCAGTGGTCGTTCACTCACCGACACCCACACCGTATCGCCCCTGACATTCACCGAGTTGACCCATGGGACCAGCTTTGCATCGGCAGCCTTTTCCGGATATCCCTCATTCATGCTGAGGTAGATATCCGCACCGTAGGCTCTGCCTTCCTTAAGGGCAGTTACAATATCAGCGCCTTTACGGGTAGGGCTGTTGACAAAGGTGCAGCAACGCTGGATATCATTCGGATTGTCGATATTGTGAGCATCGTCGTCTGCCAGGATATACACAGCCCTGCCGGCCGAAAGGGCTGCATCCCATTGGGGTACCGAGCGCCAGTTGTTATTAAGCGCTTCAACCATGTCATAATTGGTAAGGTATCGCATATCGTCGGTCGTATAGCCATCCTCCCAGTCGGGATGGGCGATACCGACGATGTCGTTATCCTGTCTGAGCAGGTTGAGCATATGCTGCTTGTGGTTCAGATTCTGGATAAAGGAATAGTCAAGCCATAATACGTGGTGCGACCCGATCAGGATCTGGTGTTTTTTCCGCACTCCCAGGCCATGTTCATAGCCCGGAATATAAAATGCGGAATCTTCGAAGGCCCTGTCGATCGACATGTAGTTGGAAATCTGCGGGGCATCATAACCCAGCGCCTTGTAGGTCTTGTAAAAGGCCTCATGGGTGTTGTGGCGGCCATTGGTCAGGCCGGCCCAGGCACGGGTGTGAAAATGAAAATTGGCCTTCCGCCAATGGGAACTGTCGATTCCCTGGTAGGGATTGAAGAGTTTGTCACCCGAAAAGGGATGTGGTTCCGGAAAATCATAAACGGGCACCAGGAAATAGAGAACCAGCTCAACCCCAAGGAAGGTCAACAGGAAAAATCCAATGCCTTTTAAAAGGGTTCTGATTACCCGGATTTTTGGTTTCATGAATGGAATGCTCATCGTAAATTACAGACGCAAAGGTAGTGTTTTTCATAGGAAGCTGATCAGCAATTTAATGTTCAGAAAGATCACAATCGCGCCAACGGTAAGCAACATAACCTTCGTAAAGATGGTATTCACATATTTGCCCATCACTTTTCCCGAGGAGGTCAGGTAGATCTGCAGGAAGATGGTAAACGGAAGCTGGATGCTGAGCGCCATCTGCGAAACGATCAGCCCCTGGTAGGGATTCCTGATCAGGAAAATGATGATCACCGCAATGATCAGCGAAATCAGCACGCCCAGCCGGGAATGGCTGTCATGGATATCGTAGGGTTCCCCGAAAAGTCCGGCAAAGATACTGCCGCCGGCCATCCCCGAGGTGATGGTGGAGGCAATTCCCGCAAAGAGCAGGGCAATGCCGAAGACAACGGCTGCATGATTACCCAGCAAGGGTTTGAGAATACTCTCGGCCTGCTGCAACTCTCCGACAATGGTATGGTGGCTGAAGAAGGCGGTGGCTGCCAAGAGGATGATGGCGCTGTTGATGGCCCAGCCGATAATCATCGAAAACAGCGTGTCGAACAGCTCAAAATCCAGCTGGCGCTTGATCACTTTGTCATCCTCCAGGTTCCACTGACGGCTCTGGATGATCTCCGAATGAAGAAACAGGTTGTGCGGCATGACCACGGCCCCCAGCACGCTCATCACGATGATCATCGAACCCTGCGGGATGGAGGGCTTTACCCAGCCGATGCCGGCCTGTACCCAGTTGATATCCACCAGCGTCAGCTCATATAAAAACGACAGCCCGATGATGGAGACAAAGGCGATGATAAACTTTTCTATTTTCTGGTACGAATTGGTGAACAGCATGATCACCACAAACACCAGCGACAGGATGGCCCCTGCGGGAACGGGAATGCCAAAAAGCATGTTCAGGGCGATGGCGGCTCCGAGGATCTCGGCCAGCGAAGTGGAAACCGAGGCTGCCATGGCTGAGACGAGCACCGAACGCGACACCCAAGGAGGAGTGTGTTTGTTGGCCGCCTCCGAGAGGCATAAGCCGGTGGCAATGCCCAGATGGGCCACGTTATGTTGCAGGATGATCAGCATCACCGTCGAGAGGGTGACCATCCAAAGCAGTTCATAGCCAAATTCGGAGCCCGCTGCAATGTTCGAGGCCCAGTTGCCGGGATCGATAAAACCAACTGTCACCAGCAACCCGGGTCCTATGTACTTAAGTATGTCGAGGCCTCCGAACCGGGGTTTGTGGTCGCGGCGGCGCAGATCCCTGATAAAATCGAACATCATCGCACAACAGAATTCAGTGGTAAAAGTAGGAAAATTTGTGTTAAACTCCACCATTACCCCCTCCAGGCATGACCACCGCGGTTGAGCATGAAAAAAAATTCAGCCTCCCCGATTCAAATTCAGCTAAAACCTCTTAACTTAGTATGCTCCTATTATTAAACTTTTAAGAACCCCGATTCCCCGTTAAGGTCAGTCCTGAAGCAATCCTTTCAAAACCCGCATATATGAAAACATCATTATTCATTCCGGTCTTCAGCCTGATGCTGCTGGTCTGTGCCATCCCCACGGAGGCCCAGCCGACTAACTTCTCCAAAGTTTATTACGATCCTAACGGTTCAGCACAGAGTTATGCCATCGTTCAATCCTTTGATCATCATTACCTGATTGCAGGGGAAAAAGACAACCAGCCCATGGTGATGAAGGTGGATGGCAACGGTGCCGTTTTATGGAGTAAAAAAATCGGCGGCTCCTATGATTCCCGGTTTACCGCCATCACCGCCACGCATGATTCCTGCTTTATCCTTACCGGTTCTACGCCGGTCAGCCCGGGGGTTGAAAACAGGATCATCTGTGTCAAGATCACCTCCTTAGGAGATACCGTATGGACCAGGGAGCTGAACATGGGCTCCTCCACCCTCTCCTCCACTGTTGAGGAAACCAGCGATCATGGGTTTATCCTGGCGGGTTACATCACGGAGGCTGTGACCTTTATCTCCCATTCCTTTGTTTTGAAACTTGACCAGTCCGGAAACATAACCTGGTCGACGGTGCTGAATGCCGGCGCCTGGTCAGATTTTGCCTATGCCGTGCGGCAAACTCCTGATGGTGGATATATCGTGGCTGGTGAAATTGAGCACTATCCCCCGCTTGAACAGGAGGCCTGCATGATCAGATTAACCTCGTCGGGAACCATCTCCTGGGCCAAATCACAGGTGTTGCCGGCCCAGAATTACACCTCTGCCTGGGATGTGGATGTGACAAGCAGCGGCTTCACATGGTATCTCTCCACTGGCAGCGGCATGGCCCTGATGAAAACCGATTTCTCCGGAAATCCATTATGGAGCAAGGCTTATTATACCTCCACCGCATCTTTTGCAGGAGTTTCAGAACGTCCGAGAATTCACACCACCACCGATGGCGGATATGTGTTTTTGTCCTCCATGCAGGGGTTCGACCAGCTGCTGAAGCTCGATGCTTCCGGTGTGGTCAAGTGGGGGCAAACCTTCATGATGATCGCCGCCGATGTGGTTGAGACTTCCGACAACGGCTTTATGGTCGTTGGCAACGGCCCCATCATGGGGGTGAAAAAAAGCCCGACCAACAACCCCCAGATCGGGATTAACAAGACGGATTCAACGGGAAACAGCACGGGTTGCCAGTACCAGGTCACGGTCACCGATGGCGCTTATGCTCCGAATTTCGCTTCGGCAACCTTCACAGCAACAACAGCAGGATCTCAGGTACCTTCCACTCCTTTGGTTTCAACT
>CAIYQH010000574.1 GCA_903928285.1 uncultured Bacteroidales bacterium | reverse complement strand
CTTTGAAAATATTGCGAATTCCCTTCAAACTGAATAAAGCTGTTTGAATGGTTAACGGTTCCGGTGGTGTGTCCGAGATGGTTGGTAGTGTTACCATTTTGCCTCCTTTGCGAACATCTCAGCACGTTCATCGGCTGTTACTTTCAAATATTCCATAAACTGTTTTTCTGTCCGGTGTCCGGTTATTGTCATAATCAGATATGGTGGGATACCATTCTTGAATGCGTTAGATGCAAATGTCCTTCGGGCTGAATGACTGGTAATGAATTCATACTTTTTGCCAGTTTTAACCTCTATTTTCCCGGCTTTTGTTATACTCTTACTATATGGTTCGTTTATCTTTGCCTCCTGGCAAACATCGCCTAAATAATCATTGAACTTTTGGTTACTAATGGCTGCCGGCAACTCGTAGTTGTACTTCTCCAGAATAGACTTAACCCTTGGATGCAAAGGTATGATAACTTGTCTCTTTGTTTTCTGTGTCACCATCTTAATCTTATCCCCATTAATATGTTCTGGCCTGATATGGGTATAATCTGAGAATCGCAGTCCAGTATAACAACCAATCATGAAAACATCTCTTACCCTTTCATTCCGCGGACTTTCCGAAAAATCATGGTTGTAAAGCATGTCCAACTCCGCATCTGTTAAGTAGGGGTTATCTACTGGCTCAGTCCCACCATTGAAGGTGTCATAATATTTATCACTGGCTATTAGTCCTGATTTGGTTCCCTTTTTTAAGATAGTTTTAATAAACCTAACTGCTCTGCCATACGTGTTTAGGGCATATTTTTTCTCTTTGATCATGTAATCAATAATCTCGTTGTACAACTTATCATCAAAGTCCTTCCATTGCAACGTAGCACCTCTGAATTTCTCAAAATCTTCCAGAAGGTTTTTTATAGTAGTATATTTTATAGGCATGGCCTTGCTTAATTGGTGGCCCGTTTTTGTATTAGTGCCAGTTTTCATTTCATTGATGCACTGCTCAAAGAACTGAATAAAAGTTAACGGTTCCGCTGCCTTGGGGGTCGGTTTTAAATTCAGCTTGTTGTTTAGGTAGTCTCGGAAGTAATCAACAGATAACGGTATTCCTGCGGCGGTGGCTTCTAATCCTGCTGCATGAATGTGCCCTTTGATAACATTAAGTTGTCTATTCTTGTAATCGTTATCAGGTTCCGTGGTTTTAATGGCTGGTTTGCCAGTGCCCAGCAAATGGTCAGTATTATAATTGTTTCTATCAATTCGTATTTTGGTATAATATTCTAACCTCTGGCCATTGAAAGAATATTTTAGGATCAAGGGGACAATGTTATCCTTTTTTATTTGTTTTTTGTCCTTCGCGGTTCCTTCCTCGGTTTTCTTCTTCCTGTTTTCGATGTAAAATTTTGCTTGTGCCATAACTGTGTGTATTTACACCACAAATTTACACACACTTTTGTCTTATTTTACATTTGCTTAAAAATATTTATTTGTATGACGGATGAAATAAATACCTGTAATTGTTTATTTTACTGATATAGTGTTTATCTTTGTTGGCGGTAATATTCACTGATATGTCAATGGTTAAACTCCGGTATACTCCACTCCCAAGTATAAAAAAACAGAAACAATCTTTCTGTTTGTTCACTGAAATCAGGCGATTCCCAAGGCTTTCCTAAAAAAATAAAATGTCACATTTACCCGGTTTTCGGGCAAAATGTGTACATTTGCGTCACAAAACCGTCACATTTTTTTTATGGCCACTTACCAGATATTTCTCCGCACCAAAGCTCCCCGAAAAAACGAGAGCATCCCAATCTATCTGCCTCTGCAATTTTTTTGGGAATATTGTTGATTTCTAGTTCTTCCTGATTGTAACCGCCCCTTAAAATTGTAACCAGATCTTTTAAATTGTACTTTGCTGGTAAACGAATGATGCGTAAAATTTCATCCCCTGGAAAAAATACAGGTTGAGCTCGAAATTCAAAATTGCCAATCATGACGGATGCCGGAAGTAAATTTATTTCAATAGTTGCCTTATTTTCTAATTTTATCAGGTTATAAAACTCCTTAAACGGCAATGTAACGGTTGCCGACCCGGTTGCTGAACATGGGATCGACAATAGTGAACAAGGAGCCACAAGTGTCAACTTCGTTTTAGTTACTTTTAATTCGCAATAAGCTTTGTTAATGTTCACCTTATGCAGGCTTAATGCCGCCTTCATGCGTTTCATGGTTGCATGAGCCTCAACCCGATCAACAGAAAATTGTATCATTTCTGACATTCTCTTTGTTTAGCTTGTCACCCTCCGCACTATTGTCTCCCAAACTCTGTTTGGTAACTGCGGTACTTTTCTCATTCCCAGGCCTTCTGCAGGGGCCAGCAGGGACGTTCTTATCTCCGCTACCTGTTCCTGGCTTACTCCCTTTTTCAGTAACATCACGTAATGGTCGTTCGCCTGGTTTACGTCGTCCATTATCGTCTTTTGGAGATTCCCCTCCCGGTATAGGTCCATCAAGTACTCCGGATGGTTGTCTCTCATCCAGTCCAGTCTCATCCGGAACCACGTTGTTTGCTGTAGTTTTAACGTCCTTGTTGCTTCCATTTGGCTCGTTTTGAGCCACAAAGTTACTTGTTTTTCTGCGAAGGCAAATTTATTTTAGTGGGATTAAAACCAGTGGCATTATTTCCTTGCCCCTCTGGTCCAACAACAACTCTGATTCGATAACAATAGGCCCCCGGCCAGGGACCTTGCCCCCGTTTGAATAAAACAGAAACGTGCCTGCTGAATCAGATACAGATATAGTTGTGAGCCCGGCGCTTTGTGTGAATGCACTCGCAGGCAATGCTACCGGGCTGCCCGATTTAAAATTCATTCCTTCATGAACCCCGAAGTACCAGTTATTCCATTCTCCCTGGGAAAATCCAAGGAATGGAAATAAAATGATAATGCCGATAATGAAGTTTATTCTCACTGAAACTATATCATAACAGGGCTCTTCTCTTATGTGATAAAGTTAAGATAATTTTCAGGGGTAACTACCTCAAATCCTGATCCGGGATAATCTTCACACCAGCGCTTGGGAGGTTTGATGGTTTTCGTTCCCCACTTGAACTCGTAGCCGAATAATTTCCCGTCGCGCTCCTCGATCAGGTCAATCTCCTGCTGATCATAGGTGCGCCAGAAAAAAATGTTCGCATTCAGTTTTTGATACGATCTTATTTTTAAACGCTCCATAAACATAAAGTTTTCCCACAACATCCCGGCATCATTGCGCATCGGCAGCGGGTTGAAATTGGAGATCAGGGCATTCCTTACCCCATTGTCATAAAAATAATATTTGCACTTACGGGTCACCTCACTTCTCAGGTTTCCGCTATAACCGCCGAGACTGTACAACACAAAGGCCTTTTCGAAAAGATCGAGATACCTTGCCACGGTTTTATAATCAATATGAAGGTTGTTGGCCAGTTCCGACAACGACACCTGGTTGCCTACCTGGAAAGCCAGCAGGCGCAACAGATCGAGCAGAAGCCGGGAGCTTTTTACCCGGTCAAGTTCAAGAATATCCTTCAGCAAATAGGAATCAATGATTTCATTCAGGATGGTTATTTTCTCCGGTTTATCGTCAATGATGGCAACTTCCGGGTAGCTGCCGAAGATCAGGAAGGTTTCGAGACCTTGCCGGAGATCATAGGCATTGTATTGCGACATGAGTTCCGATTGGGAAAATGGGAACAGTGTCCGGGTTACTTTCCGGCCTGTCAGCGGTTCGCCGATTTGTCCCAGCAAGGCAAAGGAAGAAGAACCGGTGATCAGTAAACGCAGGTTGTCCATGTAATCGGTCAGGATCTTCAATCCCGGGCCAATGTTTTTAATTTTCTGTGCTTCATCAATCACAACAAGGTCAAATCCTGATGCAAATTCTTTAATCAGGTCAAAATTCCCCGATTCAAATAATTCCACGATACGGAGGTTGTCGCCTGTTTCGAAACGGTACTTATACGTTGTTTCTTTAAGATAATGATTGATAAGCGTGGTTTTCCCTGTCCGCCTTGGACCCAGGATGACAACGGCTTGGCCAGGTTTCAGGAAATCATCTAAATTCTGAATATATCTTGGAAGGTAATTTGTCATATTTCAAGGAGTTTGAATCCTCAAATTTAGAAAAAAATGAGGAACGGGAAATAAATAGCGAAATGGTGACATGGTGAAAATTTTGCTACTCATCCTTAATACATCTCACTCCAAACGCATTTCCCCTCAATGATGGATACATCGACACACTCGGGTTGTAATTATTCAACCCCCTTGCCACTGCCCGGTCAGCCCCCAAGGAAGTCGAGGTCCAGTACATCGAGCCGGCATCAATTCCGGTAGTAAAAGCCCGGGTGTTGTTCTGGTAAAGGAATCCTTGCTGGTAGGACTTAAAACCATTGAGCAGGAGCGTGTCCTTCATCGGCCCGCCCGCCATGCCGGGACCACTGTAAAAGGCAAGCAGCGTATTCCATTCGGCAGCAGAAGGAATATGCCAGCCCGGAGGACAAAGGCCCTGGGCGTCTTCAGCGGTGGTGTATCGCATCAGTTCATCCCATTGGAATATCGGATTTTGAACAACGAAGGATGAATTTTGGATGTATTTTTCTGCAATGCAGTTGTCGGTTTGGGGAGTTAAATCTGAAATCTGAAATCCGAAATCGAGGTTTGAAGCCATCCAGCATTGCGAACCGATTTGAACGGTCGGGTAAACTTTGTTATCCCGGATGTCGGTCAGGTTATTGCCGCAGGTGAAAGAGGGGTTGGGTTGAACCAGGATGGTTTTTGTTTTAGTCGCAAGGCAGGTATAAACATTGGCGTAACCATATGTGATCGTCTTCAGCCCGGTACCTGCAACGGAAGGTGTAAAGATCCCCGCGGTTACCCCCGGACCGCTGTACTGGCCACCCAGGGGCAATCCTCCATGCAGTTTGAACGGTTGGGCGCCCAGGATGGTTACCGTGTCGAAACAACTGGTGAACGTAACATTGGGCAATGCCCGCTCTGTCAGGAGAATTGAATTTGACATTGCCGGGTTGCCCGCTACACAATTGAGATTTGAAGTCAATTCACAGGTAACCACGTCACCATTCACTGCATTGTATGCATAGCTTGCATTGTTTGCATTGATTACATTGATTGCATTGACTTTCCATTGATAAACAGGTATTGGTCCGCCATTTGTAGGGGTTGCCGTGATGGTAACCGCCGTTCCCGGGCAGAATGGATTTGTTGGCGTTGAAATGGAAACCCCTGCCGGCAGGTTGGTATTAACGATCATCGTGACCGCATTCGAAAGTGCGGGATTCCCGGTAACGCAGTTTTCAGATGAGGTCAACTCACACGTCACCACATCTCCATTCACCGCATTGTATGCATAGCTTGCATTGTTTGCATTGATTACATTGCTTGCATTCACTTTCCATTGGTATCCCGGTACCAGACCGCCATGGTCGGGTGTTGCCGTAAATATCACCTGGCTGCCGGCACAAAAAGGATTTGCCGAAGCTGTGATCGAAACAGTAACTACCAAGTTCTGGTTAACCGTCATGGTTACCTGGGGACTGATGGCCGGATTTCCGGTAACACAGTTTTCAGATGATGTTAATTGGCAGGTAATAATATTGCCATTCAATGGCGCGTAGGTGTATGTTGAATTTGTTCCTCCGCTGATATTAACAGCATTCACTTTCCACTGATAAACAGGGGACCCGCCTCCGTTTATTGGCGTGGCGGTGTAAGTTACCGAATTCCCGCTGCAAACAGGGTTTTGCGTTGGCGTAATAGAAACGTTCACGGGCGCTAATGGAAGCACAGACACGACATAGTCAGCGGAAAGCCCGGCACAACCATTGAAATGCGTGGTAACGGTATAAGTTACGGTGGTGGTAGCACTTCCCAAATTGACAAGTTTCTGGTTGATGGAATCCCCGCTTCCGCCGGCGAACCCTGTGACATCAGGGGAGGAACCCGCGGCCAGCCAGGTGAAGGTGGTTCCCGCCTGGCTGGAAGTCAGAAGAATCCTTGTTGAGTCGCCCGAGCAAATGGTTTTTGACAGGGGTGCATTCGTCAAAGGCGGGCCGGCCTGGACTGTAACGGGCAGGATTGTGGCAGGCGGGGCAGGGCATCCGTTCCCATTGTCAAAGGTCACGGTTACCCAGTGTGACCCTGTCGTGTTCCATGAAATTCCGGCAGTATTGTTGCTACTCCCGCCCCCGCTCATGATGGATCCCCCGGGAGAATAGTTCCATACGTAGTTGATCTTGCCTGCCTGTGTAGAATAGGTCGAAACAGTATTCCAGCATACATTGTTACTCCCGGTAAGAACCGGTTCCGGGTTGGCATTGACGGTGATCATGATTATGGCCGTATCGCCTGTTCCGCAAAGGTTCGTGGCATACACTGAAAGTTTTCCCGCGATGGCTGTATTGGAATAGGAAACCGTAATGGAAGAGGTATTCTGCCCCGACAGGATTGAGGCCCCCGGCGGAACTGCCCAGTTGTATGTGAACACCTTGTAAATAGGGGGTATTGAGTAAGTTTCCACTGTGTTTTTACAAACAATATCCTTACCTGTTATGGGACCTGAATGTGGGTTGACGCAATCGGTAAATTTGGCCATAAAGCCGTCAGAATAGGGCCCGCCGAAAACGGTCTGGAACGCGCCGGTGCTTGCCATGCCGGTCGTCGATCCGGTTTGTCCCGCGACGTACTGGCGGTCGTTGGTATCGACCGCCAGTGTATAACACCAGTCAGCCCAACTGGCTCCAAAATAGGTGCACCATGTCCGTGAGCCGTTGGTGTCGAATTTTGCAAGAAAGACATCCCAGTAGCCATAATTATATATCTGGTAGGCATTGGGGGTCGATATGTTAACGGAGGAGGCCGTGTACCCGCTTAAAAACACAGTTCCCCTGGGATCATAGTCGCAGGCCATGCCGTGGTCCTCGATGTCACCGCCATAATAGGTGCCCCAGATCCGCGTGCCTGCCATGGTTAATTTGACGAAAAAAGCGTCCGTTCCAAAATAACGTGTTGGCTGATAGCTGCCGGGGGTTGAAATGTTGTCATCCGACCCGGTATCGCCTGTCACGTAAATCATTCCGCTGTTCGTGCAGACACAAGCAGTTGCGTCATCCCCCTCTGCGCCGCCGTAATAGGTTCCCCACTGCCGTTGCCCGTCGGTATTGAACCTGATGATAAACCCGTCACCGCCGCCGTTGGTACCGGTTCCGCCGTAGGTCTCCTGGTGTGCCCCTGGCGAGGCGATATCGCCATGTGATTTTGTATTTCCTGTCATAATGATGTTGCCCAGGGTGTCGGCGCATACGCCTAATGCAAGATCAGCGAGATTTCCGCCATAATAGGTTCCCCATGCCAGCTTCCCGTCGGGACGAAATTTGGCCAGGTATGCATCCCCGTTGCCGTTGTTACCAACCTGGTAGGCACCTGGAGTAGAGATGTTATTGCCAGAATAACTTTGTCCGACAGTATAAAGATTTCCGTCTTTGTCAAGCGTGCATCCGCAATTTCGCTCCGATTCACTACCGCCATAATAGGTACCCCATATGCGGGTTCCATCGGGGAAGAACCGGGCGGCAAACCCGTCGCTGAATCCTCCCAGCACAGTCTGGTACGTGCCCGGAGTTGCGATCTGGCCGGTTGAGTATGTCTCTCCGGTAATGAATATGTCTCCGAGGGCATTGACCGCGCATCCTACTCCCCTGTCTTTATCGCTGCCTCCGTAATAGGTTGCCCATAAACGTGCCCCATCGGGCGTGAATTTGGCCAGAAAAGCATCGACATCCCCGCCGATTGTACTTTGAAAAGAACCTGCCGTTGCCATGTTATCCGGTGAGGGTGTCTCGCCGACAATCACCAGGTTTCCATCCTTGTCGATCTTTATGCAGTTAATGGCTTCCGTCGAACTTGGATTTGCATTCATCCCGCCATAATAGGTCGACCAGAGACGGTTAGGTACCGGGTCGATGACCAGCGTGGTTGCACCCCTGATACGGCTGTTGACGGATAAACCAAAAATGTTCTGCCCAACCCGGGTGAAAGAAGCTTGTACCTTTGATTTTTTACCATCCGCCAATAAATAGCTTTCGGGGATTTTCTCTTCGATAATCCCGACGGAGGTCTTCAGATTCAGGAATCCCGAATTGTTAAGTTCAATTTCCGGTCCTGCAATTTTCATTCTTATGGCCGTAAGGTCACCGCCAGGATGAACGATGAAATTGTACTTCACTCCGGAGGTGGAATCCGGCTGAAACTCGAGATCAATGCAGGGATAGATGTTTTTATAGGATACGTTCTCGTAGGATATGACCTTGGTGACCCCATTAACTGATGTTCCCGTAGTATAATAATTCAGGTAATCGGTTGAAGTTCCGGAGGCGATGATTTCGCAGGCGGGGTTTGAACCAATCAGGTCGATGTCGATCCTGTGAAAGTTAACACTTGACGAATCATGATCCTTGTCACGTGACAGGTCACGCGATATTTCGACATTCGGTATTCTTTTTGCAATATTCGATTTCCGATAGAGATCATAGCTGAATCCGCCCCTGCGCAATTGCACATTTAACCCGGGTGTATTCAGCAGGTACAGAACGGCCGGATTGGGTTTGTTATTCTGATCAATGATCTGGCCTTTGTTCTCAATGAAAGCACGTTGTTTTCGGGTAAATGAGGGTTTCACGAATGCCAGGGAGGCAAGGGATAAGCTTAGAAAAAGGAGGATGGTCCCGTATCTGAGCATAACAGGTGAAAGGTTTATAATCCAAAGATATTAAATCCGGGAGAATAGTTGCCTGTTGTGAGGGGAAAAAATAAGTACCGTATAGTCTTATTTCCAGGAAAAAGGCCCCATGCCGGCCCTGTTGAACTCTTTTAAGAAAGCGGCAGGTACTGCTGCCCCTCCCTGGTGATCATCCACAGGTGCCCCTGTTTGGTCGTATACCGAAAATACCGCAAGGCAACAAGGTACCGCTTGGCGGATGTCCATGGCAACCCCGTTATAAGGATGTCACGAACCGGGAATCAATAATATGCAGCCTCCGGGAGGTAATACAGGAAGATAACCTGGGACCAGGTGATTCTGTTTTGACACCGCAACTTAATGAAGGCCAGTTTAAAAGAGTATACGGATCTGTAAACTCCACTCCCCAGTATAAAAAACAGAAGCAAACATTTAGTTTCTTCACTGAAATCAGGCGATTCCCAAGGCTTTCCTGAAAAAATGCTGTTTGCCCACATTTCGGGCAACATGTGTTCAGGTATAATTCCTGTTTAGGGCTTCAAGAATACTATCCTGTCACTTCCTGGTTATCCTGCTGAGATTTCCTGATTTTATACAAACTGAGGCCACCGTAACATGCCCCTAAAACCAGGAGGATTCCCGTGCCGCCGTCGATAGGCGCTCCCTGCGTGTTTCCGCCGCCGCCATGCCCGCCTCCCGGCGGAGGAGGTGGATTGTCGAGGGGCCCATCGGCGAACGAATGGAACATAAACGTGGCTGAGAAAAGGAAAGCCAGGGTAAGTAATATTTTCCGAATGTTTTTCATTTACAGTTTCTTTCCCGGTTATGAATGGATGAATACTTTAGTAACTACAACCCCGGTGCAGGTGGTCAGACGTGCCACATAATAAGCTGCCGGGACAAACAGGGTGGACCTGTAGAGTACGGGGCTGTTTATCTCCTCCTCGAACAGTTTCCGGCCGTCCAGGCTGAAAAGTTCAAGCCTGGCCTTCCCCGGTTCCACGATATATAGGATGTTCCCGACAGTATAGATCCTGTTGCCGGTCAACCCTTTTTCAGTCAGGCCGGTATGGCTGAATGAAAGCATGAACCTGCCCGGGTCGTCGCCATCGCTTGCGGTAAACGGATAAACGGGGTTATCGCTCAGGTTCTGGGTCCTGTTCAGTTTCAGGTCGGTCAGATAGACCTGTGCCGGCACATTTTCAATCTGAACGGCATCGATGGAAAAACTGGTTCCCGCCGATTTAATGAAACTGAAGGGAATGGCGGGCTGGCTGTCCATACCCGGCAATACACTGGTCGAGAGGTGTTCGGCTCCTTTAAAGGAGTAGAACAATGGCGCATAGCCGGGCAGGAAACGGGAATCGGTTGCCGGGTCAAAATTGGAACTTGCCTGGCTGTCAAACATGACCACACTCTCCTGTGCCGTTTGCGCGTCGAGGTTGTGCGCCACCAGCCGGATAACCGGATCTCCTGTTGATTTGTACCAGGACTGGGCATTGTGGGTACGTGCCGCAGCCGGGATGACAAGGGATCCCCCTGAACCATTCAGTACGTTGACCATAAAACCCTGCCCGGCCGGGATGATCCCGCTGGCAGCGATATCGGTATAGCCCGCATTGCCTTCATTCCAGACTTTTGCAATGGCCGCAATGTTCGACAACGACCAACCTGTCGTATTCCAGGTAATGGCGCTTGAAAAGGGGTTGCCCAGCAGGTTCCACCCGGGTGTGAGGTCTCCCGAATAGTTTCCCGGACTTGTAAAAGTTAGTCCCGATTTGGCGACATCGGTCATGTTTAGTATCCCTGTAAATGGTTTGGTAACATCGGAATTGTAGGCGACCAGATATCCTTTACCGGTTACGAAAGTTGAATCAAAAGCAGGTACCCATTGAAGTCCCTGGTCTTTGGAGTTGAACCACCAGCCGTTAACCTCATCCCATGCATAAAAATCCTGTGCGCTGCCCGGGTTGGCGGGCACAAAGAGGGGCCGGATGGCCTGGCTTGCCACGGACGAGGAAAGAAAATGATAACCGTGACTATTATCGGTCCAATGCGGGATATACCGCTGCACCGTGCCGGCAACACCTGCCGTGTTGAAGATCAGCGAACCAGTGCCTGTGGCGTCGGAATTCAACACCAACCCGGAATTCCCGGCGTTATTGGTAAGTGTCCTGCCGACGGTGAGGGCCTTGCCTGCGGCGATGGTCAGGACAGCGCCACTTTGGATGGTAAGGTCATTGCAGATGGCAGGGGTGCCCGGCGCTTCATTGATGACCGGTAAATTTGCCACCGCAGGAATGACAACATCATTAAGCGTCGTCGGCATCCCGGAGGGGCTCCAGTTTCCGGCTGCCGCCCAATCTGTGCCTGATGTGCCTGTCCAGGTGGAAAGGGTTGCCGTAAGACCATAGGCGAAGTAACCGTTGTAGGCCCCATAAAGGATCTGAGTTACCGTTGTCGTCAATGTATTCGGGGATCCAACTGCGTAGGCAGTGGTCGGTACGATCGTGCTGTAGGCTGAAGAACTCCCAGGTGCCTGAAGAATAACGCTTGCGCTGGTGATCGCAGCATCCCCGATTCGCAGGTATGTTCCCGTCAGGTTCGCTGAACCCGAAGTTACCAGCGCCTCCCATCTGTCGGGTGAAAGCGTTGCTATGCCGGTTCCCCTGGTACCGGCGTTTGTCGTAAAGGCTTCACATTTGAAAATCACCGCGCCGCCCGATGTGGTGGTCGGATCAACCCAGACCGGGAGATAGGTGCTGTTTTTCCCGACAGGAAAGAGTGTCGCTGAGGTATAGGTCCCGGTTGCAGTCCGGCTGGCTGCATAGGTCCGCGCAAAAGGGCCTGCTATGTAGGCGGTGGCGCCTCCACCGGATAAGGTTCCCGCGACTAAAGCGGTTCCCAGTGAAATTGAATTCAACGCCGATATGGTGAGAATCCCGCTTGAAAGCGATAATGTGTTTGCCACTGAAACTGAACTGTTCAGGGTAACCCCGGCAGGATTGCTGATGGTCAGCCTGTATATGTTTGCCGGTAGTTCGGCACCTGTAACTTGCGCCGAAGTCCCGTTGTACACAAAAACCAGATTTCCTGACCCGAAATTATAGGTCGGGAGGAAGGATAAGGAACCGTTGCCTTTAGTATAGTTGAACGCAGTCGCTCCGCCGCCGCCCAATACCAGGCTCCCTGTTCCGGAAAGACCGAGTACCCCGCTTGTCAGCGTCAGCGTTCCCGTGAGGGAGGTGGCATTATTGACTGTTAACGGGGTGTTGAGGCTGACGCCGGCTGCGTTATTGATGATGAGGACAGTGGCCATAGAGGGGAGTTCGCTTCCAGTTGTCTGCGCCGAGGTGCCGCTGTAGGTAAAACTAAGGGTCCCTGTTCCATAATTGTAGGCAGGCGTACTGGAAATCGAGCCGTCTCCCCTCACATAGGTGAATCCGCCTGTTCCTCCTCCACCCAGGGTTAGTCCTGTAGTAGTAAGAACACCTTTGGTAAGCGTTAGTGCCCCGGTGGCGCTGCTGATGCCGCCGATCGAAAGAGAATTCGGAATCGTCACGGTTCCTGAGGAAGAGGTGTTGTTGATGGTAAGCCTTCCGATTGAACTGGAAGTAATTGTTCCAGTGTTGGTCAGGCTTTGCGCTCCCCATACACTGTTGAATACCAGTTCAGAGTTCGTGCCTGTGGAGGATGCGTCAAATGTACCGGCATTGGTGATATTCCCGGGGTTTGAAACGCTGATCCCCTTCATGACAAGCTGGTTGCCCGAACCCAGGGTAAAGGTGCCCGTACCGTTTATGATCAGATCGCCGTAAACTGTAGTGTTGAAATTAACACCCACGATGTTGGTAAGGGAAAGAGAAGGGTTATTGGCGGCATTCACCGTAATTCCCGGTGCACAACCAATCACCCTGAAGGTGGAACTGGTGGCTGTTGCCGCTGAACCGATTTGCAGGCTCCCGCCTGTAATGTTCACTCCTGCCACCGTATTATAAGGCCCGCGATAGTCAATAGGGCCGGTGCCATAAATATTTGGTTTGACGAGAACGATAGTGCCGCCGCTCATCGTGAATACTGTACTGGAGGATGTTCCGACATCAAAACATCCAAATGTCGAATTGTAGAGACCGCTTGTATTAACATTCACGGTCCCCCCTGTCTGTGTATAGGTGATCGCACTTGTTATCGCCCCGATCCCGAAATGTGCGGAGGCGTTGATTACACCGCCATCAATCTGCGTGATTGAACTTGCGCCGAGATACAGTTGGTAGTTTCCTGTAGCTATGTTATAGGTGCCGGCTGTCATCTTCAGCAAACCGTTATTGTTTACGATGCCCGCCTGGCCCGAAACTGTAAAATTGGCATTGTTCATCCAGAATCCTCCTGTTGCAGGAATGTTATAAGCCGCGGATGAAAAGACGGGGAAGCTGAGTGTGGATGAACCGCCGATCCTCAGGGTTCCTGTGGTAATGTAAAAACATCCGGTAACCGGGGCAACCCCCTGCACCGTCAGGGTGCCTCCGTTATAGATAAAGTCGAGGATGGGCGTTGAATTTGAACCTTTGTTGACATTCACCCCCCTTGTAGAGGTACTCCCGTCAAGATCGGTCGTCGACCCGGTATTCAGCGTAAAGGATGTGTTTGATGTGCCGGTAAAAGTGATCTTGGCAAAAACACTGGCTGAAAGATAAAGATCCAGGTTGCCGTTGTTTGTCAGGCTGCCTCCGATTGAAATATTTCCGGCAGCTCCCCCAGCCGCATCCATGTTAACAGAGCCATGGGCGGTGATGGTCAAATCCTGGGTGATGGTCAGCGTATATGGCTTTATTGCAAGCACACCGCTGGTTCCTCCCCCTACCACAAGACTGTTGCAGGAGGCGTTGTTGTCGAGTGTTACGCTTGTCCCGTCGGCAATGATGACATCATCTAATGCTGACGGCACATTCCCCCCGACCCAGGTTGCTCCGGAATTCCAGTTACCGCCAGTACCGGTTGAAAAAATTGTATTGGCGGGAGAATCACCTGCAGTAAGTTTTCCGTTGCCCTGCGCCGTGACAATGAGGGTCATGACCAGGATCATACTTGTCAATAGAAATGTTCTCATGGGACAGTTTATAGTTTTGGTTCGCTAAGCTGTTTTCTGTTTTAAAAAACAATCCTGGTTTTCAGGCCTGAACAATTTTCATGTAAAAGTAGACGGCTCCTGCTAAAACAGATGGGTTAACCTCCCCTACAAAACCTTTTAAAAGAGAAAATAGTCCCTCTACAAAACCTTTACGTTTTAAGATCGGAAGAGCGTCGTGTAGGGAAAGAGTGTTAAGATTAGTGGTG
>CAIYQH010000573.1 GCA_903928285.1 uncultured Bacteroidales bacterium | reverse complement strand
TGGAGGTAACGTTGTTCAATTTCCTCCTGGTTGAAATGCACCAGTGCGATGAGTTTGCCTTTTTTCTCGATTACCAGCGATTCAACGACATAGCGGAAGTTGTTGATGACCGATTCAATATCCTCGGGATAGACATTTTCGCCATTGGATCTGACGATCATGCTCTTGACCCGGCCACGGATGAAAAGGTTTTGTTGCCTGTCGAAAGCCCCCAGGTCGCCGGTTTTAAGCCAGCCATCGGGTGTGATCAGGTCGGCGGTCAGCAGGGGTTCTTTGTAGTACCCCTTCATGACATTGGCTCCTTTTACCCAGATCTCTCCTTCTCCTGTATGCGGATCGGCATTCATGATCTTAAGCTCCACACCGCGGCACGATGGTCCTGTCGATTGCAATACCGGGTGCTGCGGGTTAAACCCGGCCAGCAGGGGGGCGCATTCGGTCAACCCGTATCCGACGGCATAAGGAAAATGGCTTTCTATCAGGAAGCGTTCAACTGTTCTGTTCAGTTTTGCCCCGCCAACGCCGAAAAACGTCAGTTCACCGCCAAATGTTTTCATCAGTTTTTTCCCGGCTAGCCTGTGCAGAAATTTCCTGACGGGAGCCACTTTATATAAAAAGCTGATAACCTTGTTTTCGGTAAAGGCCGGCAGAATTTTTGAGCGGAATATTTTTTCGATGATCAGGGGAACCGTTAGCATGGTGGTTGGCCTGACTTCAAGCAGGGCAGGCAGCAACAAGGCGGGTGTGGGCGGTTTCCCGAGGTAATAGACGCATGCCCCGCTGTACATGGGCAGGATAAGCCCAAGCGTGTTTTCATAAGTGTGCGAGAGGGGAAGGATGGAAAGAAAACGATCAGTTTCCAGGATCTTCTGAATTTCAAACCCCTTAACGGCAGTATAACAGATATTCCGGTGGGTAAGCATGACCCCTTTGGGGTTCCCTGTGGTTCCCGAGGTATAAATAATGGCGGCTACGTCATCCTCCGTCACCTGTTTTATTGAACCGGGTCTCGCTTCAGGATCAAAGGCAGGCCAGTATTCAAAAGACCGCACAACGGAGAAATCCTCGATCCTGACCACCTCCAGGAGGTAATCGGTAGAAATCCCCACCAGTTTGGGCAATAATCCTTCTGAGGCAAAAATAACCTTGGTTTCGGAATGTTCGAGCAGCGAGGTGATTTCAACAGGAAGAAACTCAGGCAACAGCGGCACCGCTATGGCACCCATAAAGGTAATCGCGAAATAGACAATCGCCCAGTTGGGCTGGTTGGTACATAAAATCGCAACCTTGTCCCCGGGTTCTATCCCCAGCTTCTCAAGAAACGCAATCACTGCCAGGATACGGTCATTCGTTTCAAGGTAGGTTAGCGGCTTCTTTCCTACTATTGCCAAGGCATCGCGATTGCCGTGCTGTTTCAGCGTAGATGCAAAAAAAGCCGGAAAAGTCAACAGGGTTGTGTCTTCCATGATATGTTTTGCCCGGAAATATCCCTTTGACTACTTGATAAGAGCGTTACAGAGAGATATTGCCTGCAAAGTTATAAATAATTCTTTGGGTTTCTTTTTTTCACCTCCGGTAAATATATCCTCTGTTCCGAACAAAAAAATGAATTAATTATTCACTATTGACTTTCAGCATTTTAGTTCGTATATTTGGGGATAATCAAACCGTTGATCAACAAGTACCCGCACTGTTTGTATTTGTTCGACAAATGAGAAACCAAGCAAGGTTTTATATTCCCGAAAGTGCATATCCCTGTGGTGTTCTTTTACATAAGCGCCTGTATCATACCTGTTTTCATTGGCCAGGTGACTGGTTGATTGTTATGACTGAATCAGATTTCAACCAAAATGGCACAATGAAGGCACGATTTACACAAAGCATCTCATTGTGAACATTGTGTAAATCATCGTGTCCTTTGTGGTTAAATTAAACGAATTAATCATAAAACAGGATTCTTATGAAAAATGAAAATATTTTACACCGCTCTATGATTTACGATTCCTGAAACTGACGTGAATTTTCATAATATCCTCACTTAAAACGACCGAAAAATGAAAAAACTAGTATCTGTATTGGTAATTGTTTTCCTTTTTGGGCAGGTAAAGGCCCAATCCACCGAATTCCTTCCCCAGAAAGATTTCAAAGTTGAAAAGCAGAAAATCTACGAAGGAATCAATGCCTCCAGGAGGCAGCTGAGCGAAATCAGGCAGGCCGATGTGAAGATGAAGCAATCGCTCGACAGCCTCAGGCATGTGATCGTTGTATACTCGGGACAACTGGGCGTGGCGAGCGACTCCCTGGCTAAAACCACCATCCGGCTGAATACCCTTCAGGAAAAGGTAAATAGCGAAAAGGTATTTCCCCGCGCACTACGTATCCTGTTTCTCCTGATTTTGCTCCTTCTGTTTGTCCTCGTTTTTATACTCCTGTATCTTATTCACAGGAAGGTCGGCTTGAAATTTGATTCGCTGGTCGCCCTTGATGCGAAAACCAATGAGCGGCTGGACAAGGAGTTGAAAACTGCGAAATCCGAAATTCAGATTTGCCGGGATCTGGTTTTAAATACAACCAATGAGATGGATCAGCGGATTGAATCAGCCCTGAATGCCTTCGAGGTAAAACGCGGGCAACTTGAATCGCAGGTTAACGAAACCATTGCCAGGACGGATGGAATCTATCAATCCACTGGTAAGGAAATTGCCGCCCTGAAAGAGTCCCAGATAAACGGTTTAAAGAACCTTGAAGAAAAGCTGAGCAGCCTGCTCCGGAATGCAGAAAAGCAGTCCGGAACAATGATGGAGCAGGTGGCTAAGATCGAAGGGGAAATCCTCCGTTTGAAAGGAAAGTAAAAGCTGGACCCTTCTGTTCATTCAGAAAAACAACATCATGAAGAGATTAATCCCTTTTATGATGGCGGTATTGGCCGGCATCTGTGGTGTTGCTGCCGTACTTTACGTACCACAGCAATATACGACCATTCAGGCAGCGGTCAATGCTGCTGTAAATGGCGATACCGTGTTTATTGCTCCCGGGGTCTATTACGAAAACATACAAATCAGGGGGAAGGGCATTACGGTTGCCAGCTTATATCTCACTACCCATGATACGGCCAATATCGATGCCACGGTGATCAATGGCAGCCAGCCGGTTCATTCAGATACCTCCAGTTGCGTGATCATAAGGGGCAGCAGCCTCGCATCCAGTAATGATTCAACCGCCTCCCTGATCGGCTTCAGGATTACCGGGGGTGCGGGTACCCGCTGGGAAGATGAGCACGGCCCCGGGAGCCTACCTGTTGAGCCTTGAAGCGGAAGGCGATATAAACATCTGTCTCTTTGTAAAACAGTAACGCGATGCAGAACCAGCCTTTTTGACCGGAATTTCTTACTTTTAACCCATGAATATTGAAGAACTAAGGGAATTCTGTCTCCGATTACCTGCAGTAACCGAAGATATAAAATGGGAAGAGCACCTGGCATTTTCTGTTGGAGGGAAAATATTTTGCCTGACAAACCTTGATCCTCCGTTGAAGGTTGTATTAAAGGTGCCTGAAGACCAGTTTGATGATCTGACTGAATCGGATGAGATCATCCAGGCATCTCATTTTGCCCATAGGCAATGGATGGCAGTTACTGATGAAAGCCGGTTCAGCCGTGGGGAGTGGGAACAATATATCATCCAGTCTTATACCCTTGTGAAATCAAAACTCACCAAAAAAGTCAGGGAAGGTATTGAAAACCGGCAGGCAGGGAAGGTTACAGAAAATAACCATGTTGAAGAAAAATAACACTCCCATAACCCGGCACGTTTCTGCAATTATCCTGGCAGCCGGCAATTCAGTCCGCATGGGCAGCCCGAAGGCTCAACTCCCTTATGGCAACGGGATGACCTTTGCCCAGCAGATTACCGTCAGTTTCCTGGCCTATGGTTGTAAGCCGGTTATCATGGTAGTGCAGGAGAGTTTTGATTTCACCGGACTGCAAACAGAACATCTTATCCCTGTTATAAACCATGAAGTGGAAAGGGGCCGGTCGCATTCCATCCATCTCGGGCTGCAGGCCCTGCCGGACGGGGCTTGTTGTTTCATCCACAATATTGATAATCCCTTCCCCTCGAACAGGTTACTTGACCAGTTGTTTGAGGCTCTCCCTTCTGAGGGCTATTCGGTTCCTGTTTACCAGGGCAGGCGCGGCCATCCGGTCCTGCTGGGTTGGGAAATGGCCCACCTGCTGTGTGAACAGGCTGAATTGGGGGATTTCCGTCAGGCAATCGCTGGTTTTTCAAGAAAGGAGGTTCCTTGCCACGATGGGCAAATCCTTTGGAATATCAACACACCTGAGGAATATCAGCAGTTCCTGCACTTCTCCCGGGAAAGGATTAACAAGCCGTTACAGCCTCGATGCCTGGAAGAAGACACAGAGAGGCCATGATTTTACCATGGGTTCCAGTTTCATGAATCCTCAACTGCCCGTGTTGATTCAATAATTACCAACACCACCCCCTGTTAACACCGGGACTCTGTATAAAAATTGTAATTTTACATCAGGTTTCACAACGGTTATTCTTAATGTTGAAGATATGGACCATTTATTTGCAAAAGCCGAAGAGGTTATTTCAGGATCATTCCCTGCCATCATAGCCCTTAAACAACATGCCGGCCAGGGAATTATGGGCATACCGGTCAAACGCATTCTTGTGAGAAATACCATAAAAAGGTGAACGGAATTCCTCATACCGTCCGGTTTGTCCTTGATGACCGCATCGTCGAAATTGATTTTCGGAGTTCACACAGGCTGAAACCAACAACAACTGTTTTAAATTATCTGCGCTCTGTCCCCGGCCATAAAGGGGTTAAAGAGGGCTGCGCCGAAGGCGACTGCGGCGCCTGCACCGTTGTGGTTGCAGAATTGACGCCAAACGGCAACCTGGTTTACCACACGGTCGACAGCTGCCTTGTATTTCTTCCCATGATTCATGGGAAACAGCTGATAACCATTGAGAACCTTGCCCTTCGCAGTAAAAATCAAGTGGTGCTCCATCCTGTTCAGCGGCTGATGGTCGGATCAAACGGCAGTCAGTGCGGCTTTTGTACACCAGGGGTAGTAATGTCCCTTTTCGGCCTGTTTAAAAACCATAACAATCCCGGCCGTGAGATCATCGAAGATGCCCTAACCGGCAACCTCTGCCGGTGTACCGGTTACCAGTCCATCCTGGATGCTGCTGAGCAAACAGGCACTGAGACCCGTTCCGACCATTTTTCGGCCAATGAAGCCGTGATTGCCGGAATGCTGAAAACCATCGGGGAAAACCGGGCCACCATGGAATTCAGGACCCCGCATCAAACCTGGTTTAAACCTTTTACCCTTGCCGAAGCCTTGCGCCTGCGCAGTGAATTTCCTCTGGCAACCGTGATCAACGGCTCTACCGATGTGGCGCTGCGGCAAACGAAAAACCATGAACTCCTGCCGCTGGTGATAGACCTTTCGGGCGTTGAGGAGTTGAAATACTGCAGGCAGGAGGGCGATCACTTCGCGATCGGTGCCGGCCAGACCATGGAGATGGTTAAATCCTTTTCTGCCGAAAGATTACCGGCCCTGCATAAGATCCTGAGCCGGTTCGGCTCGCTGCAGATCAGGAATGTCGCCACAGTCGGAGGAAATATCGGTTCGGCCTCTCCTATCGGCGATACCCTGCCGTTGCTGATGGCTTTCAAAGCTGAAATCGTGGTAAGCTCGCTGCGTTCGGAAAGGGTCATCGGCATGAAAGATTTTATTACCGGCTACCGCAAAACAAGGCTGGAAGCCGGTGAACTCATTACCGCCATTCGCATTCCGAAACCCGGAACTGACATCCGCATCGAATCCTATAAGATCTCAAAGCGCACCGGACTCGATATTTCAACCGTGAGCGCCGCCTTCAGCCTGACCCTTCGCAACGGTCTTGTCAAGGATGTTATCCTCGCATACGGGGGAATGGCGGAGATGCCAAAAAGGGCATACCGTACCGAAACGTTCCTGTCAGGCCGGGAGTGGAATTCCGAGGTAATCAGCCAGGCCATGGCCCTGCTGGAAGAGGAGTTTTCACCCATCTCCGATGCACGGGCGGGTGCCGCCTACCGGAAGGTTGCCGGGAGCCGCCTGTTGCTGAAATTTTTTACCGACACTCCGCCTTTTTTCGAAAGGATAACCGGTGCGGTCAGAAAACCTGAACCTGCCAGGGCCCTCGATGATACCTGTGCGAAACATGTCACCGGCGATTCGGTATTCATCGGTGATATCCCGGTAAACGGACAACTGCTCACGGGAAAAGTGGTTTACAGTAAACAGGCCCATGCGCTTCTCAAAAATATTGATCTTACCAGGGCGTTGCTGGTTAAGGGGGTTAAGTGCATCCTCACGGCAAAGGATATTCCCGGTGAAAACCAGATGGGCCCCGTGATCAGCGACGAACCCTGTCTGGCCGAAAAGGAGGTTTGCTTTATCGGGCAGGCCATTGCACTCATTGCGGCAGAAGATGATGAGGCTGCCGTGGAGGCGGAAAAACTGATCACCATTGATTACGAACCACTGCCTGCGATCCTGGATATTGAATCTGCCATGACAGCCAACAGTATCATCATAACTCAGCGGAAAATTATACGCGGAAACCCTGATGAAGTCATGGCCCGGGCACCACATGTGTTCACAGGAGAACTGAAAACAGGCGCACAGGAACACTGGTACCTCGAAACCCAGTCGGCGCTTGCCATACCAGGCGAAGGAAAGGAGATGATGATGCATTCCTCTACCCAGAACCCTGCCGAGACGCAGGCCATTGTGGCTGAAGTGCTGGGTATCGCGAAAAACGAAGTCGAGGTGGAGGTCAAGCGAATCGGCGGCGCATTCGGAGGCAAAGAGACCCAGGGAAACCATGTGGCCGCCTGGTCGGCGCTGCTGGCCCATGCAACACGCCAGCCCGTCAGAATCCAGCTTTGCCGCGATGACGACCAGATCATGACCGGCAAACGACACAGGTTCCTTTCGCGCTACAGCGTGGGTTTTGACGCTGAAGGCCGGATCCTCGCCTACAAGGTGGAGCTGAATTCAGATGCAGGCTCCGCCACCGATTTGTCGAAGGCCATCCTCGAAAGGGCCATGCTGCATGCCGACAATGCCTATTTCCTGCCCCATGTGCTGATCACCGGCCAGGCATGGAAGACCAATCTTCCGTCAAATACCGCCTTCCGGGGTTTCGGAGGCCCGCAGGGAATGGCCGTTATCGAAAACGCCATCGACCGCATCGCCCGTTACCTGAAAAAAGATGCCGCCGCCATCCGCCAGATGAACTTTTACAGTCCTGATCCGCGAAACCTGACCCCTTATGGCCAGAAGGTAGAAAACAACCACCTCGCAAGGATGTTTCATGAACTGATGGCAACCTCAGGGTATGAACAAAGAAGGATGGCGATAAACCGGTTCAACGCGGAGAACAAATTCTATAAAAGGGGGATGGCCCTAACCCCTGTGAAATTCGGGATATCCTTCACCACCTCGTTTCTCAACCAGGCCGGGGCCCTGGTCAACATCTATACCGACGGCACACTGCTGGTCAACCACGGCGGCACCGAGATGGGACAGGGACTGCACACCAAAATCGTACAGATCGCCTCTTCGGAACTGGGGATCTCCCCCGAACATGTAAAGGTTAACGCCACCAACACCTCCAAAGTCCCAAACACCTCTCCCACCGCCGCCTCCACGGGCAGCGACCTGAACGGCATGGCGGTGAAAAATGCCATCGACATCCTGAAATCAAGGCTAAGCCGGGTGGCAGCCGATGAATTGACGGAGCAGCACCCGGGAAAAACCTTCCTGGCTGAAAACATGGTGTTTGAGAATAACCAGGTCTTTGACAGGCACGAGTCCAACGAAAAGATTGCATTCAGCAGGTTGTGCGATCTTGCCCGACTGCGCCAGGTGAGCCTGGGCAGCACCGGTTTTTATAAAACGCCGGGCATCTTTTTTGACCGGGAGACCGGGCAGGGGAACCCCTTTCACTATTTTGCCTATGGCATGGCGGTATCGGAGGTTGTTACCGACATCCTCACGGGCGGCCACACCCTCCTGAGAACCGATATCCTGCATGATGCGGGTGATTCGATCCATGAGGCCATCGACCGCGGCCAGATCGAGGGGGGATTTATCCAGGGCATGGGCTGGTGCACTACGGAAGAGATCAAATGGGACCCTGACGGGAAGCTGCTAACCCATTCACCCGATACATACAAGATCCCTACCATTCATGATATTCCGCTGGATTTCAGGGTTGATCTCCTCCGGGATGTTCCCAACCCGGGAACCATCCGCAGGAGCAAAGCCGTTGGAGAACCTCCCTTCATGCTGGGGTTGTCGGTCTGGCTGGCGATCAAGGATTCCATTTCGGCCATCGGGAACCACGGGAAGGAACCTGAATTTTCGCTGCCCGCCACCGGGGAGGTAATCCTGCTTTCGGCAGAAAAAATAAAATAATATTGAAATAATCCGGTTATCAGGGGCTTCCTTATACATTAAGAAACCAATCCTGGAACCAAAAACCTATACTTCTCCATACTATGAAAGACATCTTATTAAAGATCAACGAACTCGCAGCAAAATACGAAGAAATAACCGCAGACAACCTTTCCCGGCTTGTGAAAATCAAATCGCTCAGCACCGCTGAAAAAGCCGTGGCCCTGGAGCTGAAACGCCAAATGGAGGAAGCCGGCTTTGATGACGCCAGGATTGACGGGCTGGGAAATGTGATAGGCCGGATCGGGAATGGCAAAAAGATCCTGGCCTTTGATGGCCATATCGACACGGTCGATACCGGCAACCTGGCCAACTGGAGCAGTGATCCCTTTTCGGGCAAGATCAAAAACGGCTACATTTATGGCCGCGGAACCGTCGACCAGAAAGGCGGTCCGGCCGCATTTGTCACGGCAGGCCGCATCCTCAAAGAGCTTGCCTTTGACCGTGACATGACGATCTACTTCACCGGGACTGTCATCGAAGAGGATTGCGACGGGCTTTGCTGGAAATACCTGGTGGAAGAGGAAAAGCTCATCCCCGATTTCGTGGTGATCACCGAACCCACCAACCTCAACATCTACCGCGGCCACAGGGGCAGGATGGAGATTTCCGTGACCTTTGCGGGTATCTCATCGCACGGTTCTGCACCCGAGCGTGGCAAAAACGCGATCTATATGGCTTCACGGGCCTGCCTTGAGGTTGAGAAACTGAATGAACGGCTCAAATCCGACGATTTTCTTGGAAAGGGCAGCGTGACCATCTCGGAGTTCGTTTCGGGAAGCCCTTCCCTGTGCGCCGTTGCCGACTATGCAAGGATCCATCTCGACCGGCGGCTTACCTGGGGTGAAACCAAAGAATCGGCTGTGGCTGAGATCATGGAGATCGTAAAGGATATGGATGCCAGGGTAGAAGTGCTGCAATACGAGGAAACGGCCTACACCGGACTGCGTTATGGCATGGAGAAATATTACCCCACCTGGAAAATCGAGGAGGATCATCACCTGGTGGTGCGCGCACAGGAGGCCTTTGCCGGGCTGTTCGGCAGAGAGCCACTGACCGATAAATGGACCTTCTCGACCAACGGTGTTACCATCAATGGTTATTACAGGATCCCCTGCATCGGGTTCGGCCCCGGCAACGAGGTACTGGCCCATGCCCCCGATGAAAAGGTGCCGGTGGGCGACCTGGTCACCGCCTCGGCCTTTTATGCAGCACTGGCCTATTACCTGTCGGAATAAACAAGTTGAGCAGCTATTTTCATACTCTGCAAGCTTTACTGTGTTTCAGCCATCTGCCGGACCAAATACCTCGCTGTCACCCACACTGGTAATGCAAAAGGGATAAATGTGATTTTTAAGTAAAAAAAACATAACAGATTACGATGATGAATGATTTGATGACAAAAACCGGCGCATCCAATGCAGGTCTCTATGGGAAGGATTTCCTGTTAACCTGGGAAAAAAATCCCGAAGAACTTGGTACCATTTTAACCGTCGCCGAAGACCTGAAGATGCTCCGCGACCGGAATATCTCACCGCGCTGCTTCGATTCGGGGCTGGCTATCTCGCAGTTCCGCGACAATTCGACCCGTACGCGGTTTTCATTTGCTTCTGCCGCCAACCTTCTTGGCCTGGCCGTACAGGATCTCGACGAGGGCAAATCCCAGATCGCCCATGGCGAAACCGTGCGCGAAACCTCCGCCATGATCTCCTTTCTCAGCGACATCATCGGAATCCGCGACGACATGTTCCTGCGCGCGGGCAATACCTACATGCGCGAGGTCGGAGCCGCACTCGACGAAGCGTTTGCCGACGGCGTGCTTCCCCGGCGGCCCGGGATCATCAACCTGCAGTGCGATATCGACCATCCGACCCAATCGATGGCCGACCTGCTGCACCTGAAAAACGTTTTTGGCTCGCTGGAGGCGTTAAAAGGCAAAAAGATCGCCATGACCTGGGCCTACTCCCCAAGTTATGGAAAACCGCTCTCGGTTCCCCAGGGGATCATCGGGCTGCTCACCCGGTTCGGCATGCAGGTTGACCTCGCCTACCCTGAAGGCTACGGGCTCATTCCTGAAGTCGTTGAAATGGCCGGCAACCAGGCAGCCGTCAGTGGCGGACAATTCCGGGTAGTCAATAACATGGAAGAGGCATTTTCGGGAGCCGATATCATTTACCCTAAAAGCTGGGCCCCTTTCCATGTGATGCAGCGCCGTACCGTACTGCTCAGGAGCAACGATCATGACGGGCTGAAGGGACTGGAAATGGAGTGCCTGGCCAACAATGCAAAGCACAAAAACTGGGAATGTATCGAAGAAAAAATGAGCCTTACCAGAGATGGAAAGGCCCTCTATATGCATTGTTTGCCGGCCGACATATCGGGCGTTTCCTGCAATGAAGGAGAGGTCGCCGCCACCGTGTTTGAGCGCTACAGGGTTCCCCTTTATAAGCAGGCAGGATTTAAACCCTATATCATTGCAGCCATGATGCTGACAAACCGGTTTGAAGATCCTGCCGGACTTCTGCATGCAATGTTATCCGGTGAGAAAAAAAGGGTTCAGTAACTTACTATCTTTCAGCTTTTCTTTGCGACGAACTCGCCCCCCATCATCACCAATGAGGCTCCGCCGCGGATGGGGAACCCTTCATAGATCTCCGAATCACCCCGGGAGAGGTGAGTCTTCGCGGAGATTACTGTTTTTATTCCCGGATCCCAGATCACCAGGTCGGCATCAAAACCGGGCAAAAGTTTGCCTTTGCGGTCGCCGTAACCAAAGATCTCCGCAGGGCGCGCGGATACCAGATTTACCAGTTGACTCATGTTGATTTTATTTGACAGAACGCCATATGTGTATAGCAATCCCACCCTGTGTTCAACACCCCCGGCACCATTGGGAATCTGCGTAAAATTATGAATACCGCAATCTTTCTGGCCGATCAGATGAAAGGGGCAGTGGTCGGTGGCCACCACATCGAAGGTGCCGTCGGACAGTCCGGCCCACAACCTTTGCTGATCGTCCCTGGTGCGCAGGGGCGGGGAGATGATATAGGGCATTACCTGCAGGTCATCTGACAGGCCATAGACCGAATCATCCAGCAACAGGTACTGCGGGCAGGTCTCTCCCGAAACCGTTATCCCATCCTGTTTTGCTTTTGAAATGGCCTCTGCCCCCTGACGCGTCGAGGTATGTACAATATAGGCCTGGCAGCCTGTTTTGGCTGACAATTCAATCACCTTGCCGATCGCCCTGATCTCCGCTTCAGACGGGTGCGACAGGGCATGGTATCGCGCCTGCAACAAGCCATTGGCAAGGAACTCCTGCTGCAGCCGGGCAATCATCGCTCCATCCTCACAGTGGACCATCACCACCCCTCCTCGGGGACCCACAACCTGCATCAGCCGGCAGAGTTCATCCGCGTTGATGCCGATTGATTCGCGATAGGCGAGGTAAGCCTTAAAGGAACGGATACCCTCCTTCTCCATACAGGTAACAACTTCGGATGCAACCTCGCTGTTCCATTCACTGATCCCCACATGCAGGCCATATCCGGCAAGCGATGAGGAAGCTTCGGCCCGCCTTTTGCGCAAGGCATCCATCAGCCGCTGGCCTCGGCGGGGGGTGACAAAATCCATGAAAAATGTTGTTCCTCCCGACAAGGCTGCGAGGCTGCCCGACCTGAAATCGTCGCACGAATTTCCCGCCGGCGTAGGCAAGGCAAAATGAACATGCGGATCAAACCCTCCTGGCAGCACAAACTTTCTACCGGCATCAATGACGGTGTGCCCCGGATACAGTGCCGGATCAAGTTTCCCCACGGCTGCGATGATCCCTTTGTCAACCGCGATATCTTCCCGGTTGCAGGTTTCAGTGGTTACGACGGTTCCGTTCAGGATCAGGCAGGGGGTCATAAGGCGGTTATAAGCGTTTCCATAATCTTCCGGCCTGTTCCCGGGCATCTTTCAGAATTTCCTCTTCATCAGCGGAAATCACGTTGCCATCGTCAACAATCAGCCTGCCCTGTGAAATGACATGGGTGATATGCCTGGCTTCCAAACCAAAGAGGAAATGACCGTAAAAGTTATCCCTGTTGAAGGGAGTCGGCGTATCATAGTCAAAAACGACCAGGTTGTTGCTGCTGTCGCCTGTAAACCTGTTTGACTGAAGATAGTGATGTCCGTTCCTTAACCGTTGGTATGCTGTGGTATAATCCATTGAATCAAAGTTGTGCCCTGCAAAAAAGGCAGATCCGGCACTCCGGAGCATGTCGCTGTGCATCCCGTCGGTACCCAGCATGATCCTGGTTCCCAGTCCTTTTGAATTGAAAAAACCGACGCCATTGTTCAGGTTGCTCTCCATATTCTGAACCACCCATGCCGGAGAGCCTTCCACCAGCCCGCGTTCGTGGTCATCGAGGTGGAGACAATGGGCCAGGATGGTGGCGGGAAACTGCAACACACCGGCATCGGCCAGCCGACCGATTATCCGGGTATGGTAATGCTCCAGGCAATGTTCTTCATCCGATAGATCTTCAGCCACATGGATATGGATCCCTGAATGGGTTTGTGTAGCCAGATCTACTGCCTGTTTCAGGGTTTGATCCCCGATGGTGAAAGAGGCGTGCAACCCCACCAGTCCCTGACGCTGCCCAAGATAGGCTTCGGTTTCAGCGAGTCCCTTTGCGGCAATCTCCTTCCCGTCGCGGTCGGAAATTTCATAGCACAGCAGGTGGCCGATGCCCACGGTGTCGAAGGCCTGGGCTATAACCTCCAGGCTTCTCTCCACTGCAAAGGGAGAGGCGTGGTGATCGATGACGAAGGTAACACCCCTTTTCGCGCAGGCGATGGCCGTAACCAGGGCACTGGCCCTGATCATGGCGGGGTCGAGGGCCTTGTCAAGGGTCCACCAGACATACCGGAGGATCTCCGGAAAATTGACAGGACCCTTCTTTGGCGCAGGCATCCCGCGTGCCAGGGCCGAATAGACATGGTGATGCCCGTTGACAAACGACCGGGTGATGAATCTCCCGGTGCAGTCGATGGTTTTGTCAATCCGGCTTCCGGACTGTGCTGCCTGAAGGGGGTCAGGGAAAGCGAGGGTATCGGCAACACCTGGTTCCACGAGTATGTCGGTCTGCCTGAATTCCAGCGTTTGCCAGTCGATGAAGGTGCCGTTCTTGAGTAGGA
>CAIYQH010000572.1 GCA_903928285.1 uncultured Bacteroidales bacterium | reverse complement strand
GTTTGAAATGAATCCGGATCTGATGTGTTCGGCCTGTCTCAAGCCTGCACTCTACGAGGGTTACATACCCAAAACGCTCCAGAACTTTATAATGTGTTACGGCCCGACGGCCTTTATCTGCTTCATCATATACAGCCTGGACAAGACGATTGCGGATATCACGTCCTATATTTGCATCAATTGTTCCCTCTTCGTTTGCCAAATTTCCCCAAACAAGTGCCGTATAGGAGCGGTCGATCGTGTGATCAAAAAACTGTTTTGCAATTTTTGTTTGTGCAAGTTCGTTTTTAGCTATAAGAAGGATACCACTGGTGTCTTTATCGATACGGTGAACCAGGTATGGTTTTGCATCCGGATCACCGGGGTTGTTTTGCTGTAAATGGTACAGCAACGCATTCTGCAGGGTGCCGGTGAAATTTCCGTGACCCGGATGAACCACCATGCCGGGAGGCTTGTTGACAACCATAATGTCCCTGTCTTCATACACAACAGCAATGGGAATATTTTCGGGGTAAACCTCCGTATCACGCGGAGGATAGGCCAGTACAATCGAAATAATATCGAGGGGTTTGACTTTATAATTGGGTTTGATCACCACATCATTCACAAGGATGTTGCCGGCATGGGCAGAATTCTGAATCCGGTTACGCGATGCGTGCTCAATTTTTGCCATCAGATATTTATCGATTCGCAATTGACTTTGCTTTTTATCAACCACAAAACGGAAATGTTCAAACAACTCACCGGATTCCTCCTGGACGTCGGATTTTTCGATGGCTATGGCCGCATCTCCGCTGATGGTGTTTTTATGCATGGAATCGCGACATAATCTTGTTACCTGGAAATAATGAATTTGGCGATGCCAAGATGGTTCCCCGAAGGATCTTTCAGCTCAAGGAAATAAATTCCGCTGGCAAGCGACCTGACATCGATTTCACTGCTAAACCTGGATTTCAGCATAAAATGACCAACCAGATCGGATACTGTGAAGGTGGAAGTTTCTAAAATCTGCTGCTTGTCGAAGTTTGCAGGAATCCGGATATGCAACATACCGTTGGTACAGGGATTGGGATAGAGGGATAGTTTTAGATCCCTGGGTGCTGCATCCCCGATCCCAAGTGGAATCGGTTTCCCCACTACCGGGCGGATCATCAGCGACCCGGCATAGGCAGAATTGTTCCAGGTACCATTGATATTAATGAAAATCTCCGTCTGGCTGTTGTTGTACCGGTCAAATCCAATCGACAGATTATCATCGGTTGTTTGAATCCATCCAACATAGAAGGTACCGGTAATGCTGAGAGGGGGGTAAATGTGGTAGGTGATAAATTTGTTGAGACTGTCGGCATAGGTTGGCATCACTAGGTCGGAGTATATGGTATCCCCTGGTTTTCCTGAATTGTTATTCCACACACATAGATAGAACAATTGCTGGCTGACGTTGCTGAGAGTCCGGTTGAAGTACATCCGGATGGCACGCAAAGTATCTGGTGATCTGTCAAGTTTGAAACGGTAGGCAAGCTGGGAACCCGCGGGGGTTAATCCGTAACTGGCCTCTGGAGTCCCGTCATCATAGGCAAAATAGTTATAGAATTTCTGATACGCCTGCATGGTGTCCCCCATGGAAGAACCCGGAGTCTCATCCTTTACGATATGTTTCATCAGAAAAATTGCACTGTCGGTGGTGTTAATCGGCAACAAAAAAGGAACAGCAGGATGGGCGAATTTCTGATAGGTCACATAAGGATTCACTGCATAAGGAAGAATATTGTAATTGCCCCCGTTGTAATTCTTTGAAAAACTCCCGAACGGATCGGTCACATAATAATTGTAGGTTGACATATGTGCAGTAACATCCCTGTTTGACATCAGGACATCAAGTGTGTCCCGTTGTTCATTAGTCGGATCATTGCAATACTGCGGATAAGGCATCGATTCATAGTGTTTTAATAAAGAAGGCGGGCGGTAAATGAAACGGAGTTCGGGATAGATGGTATCATAGGTGTTACGGCTACTATTGAGATAG
>CAIYQH010000571.1 GCA_903928285.1 uncultured Bacteroidales bacterium | reverse complement strand
GTAGCGAGGTAGCGAGGTAGAGAAATCGTGAAATGGTGAAATGGTCAAATGGTGAAATAAGGAACTGGAAAAATTAATAAATAACATTAATTAGGTTTGCAGCCGATGAACAATAAAAGTCTGTCAGGGTTAATGATTCTCTTTGCCTGCATTTTTTTACCTCCTGCAAGGAGCCTGGCGGAGGGTTCAAAGGAGCTTTATATTACCACGCACAATACCTACTTATATTTGTGTAACGATTTCGTGGGCAAGTGCAACCCGACACCCCCTGGCAACGGAGAACGTTCCCAATTTGCGATTTACGGATGCAATGAAGTTGACCGCCTTTATTTTGTAAAGTTAAACCCGTCAGAAGTTATCTACCTTGGTTTTAACGGGGCCCCAGGGATTAATGATCACATCGTTTTCGAAATAAAAGACATGTCGGGAACTGTTGTGTACAGTGAAACTAACGTGCCTACTGCAGGAACAGGATTTATCGCCAACATCGCGCAGGCCCGGGTAGGACCCGACCAGATATACACAACCGGGGGATATACCGCCATCAATTTCCATCCTGCCACAACCGGTACTTTTTACATCGAGTTTAATCAGAAGAATGCCTCGAACACCGTGGTTACAGGCAATTTCAGCATGAATCTATTTGACATTACTGTTTATGATACGGTATCGCTGCAGGTAAAACCCGGCAGGATGTACTCCAAATCGTGGCAATTCCAGGAAAACGGGGGTTGTTCTGCAAAAACTTACGTATACAGCAGCGACAGCATCATCACATCCTGTGCCTTCAACAACCTTGTGGGAGGGGTTTGGGTACAATACTGCAACCAGTATGGCTGTTACAATACCGGCAATTTCCCCAGCGACCGGAAATCGTTGTACCACCTGCAGGCACTTCTTCCTGAATTCAAAGTCTTTTTCAACCTTCCGGATGCAACGTTGTTCCCTCCTGCTGTTGTCCTCGGATCAATCGTGGCTCCCTATCCCTGGGGGGACAGGAATTGCCTGACCGGCCATGTTCTCTTTCACGTTTTTGTGAACAAACCCGGGAAAGTGACGATTAGCCTGGCATTCAGCGGCGGATATACCGGGATCACCCTGACCATAACAAATGCGGTGGTTGGAGAGAACACCTTCGACTGGAATGGCCTTGACGGGGGAGGACTGGTCGTTCCCAACAACACGACGATAACCTTTACCGTAAGCTATATCAACGGGTTGACCAATTTGCCCTTGTATGATGTTGAAACCAACACCAATGGCTTTACCATCAGCCTTGAAAGCCCGACCGGCGCACAGGTCACCTCGTACTGGGATGATACAAATATTATTGGTCCGCCCGTTGGCACGAATAATTCGACCGTTGGCTGTCCGACACCTCCATGTCATTCGTGGGGAAACAACTGGGGCAATCTGAACACGATCAACACGTGGTGGTACAATGTTTCCTCGTCGATGGTCCAGCCCCCGATTACGGAATGGCGAAATCCCGGAACCCTCGTATTCCAGCAGACTCCCCCGCAAAATTATTGTGAAAACACCTCCGGGCACGTGTTTTCGGTTACGGCTGATGCAAATACCGACGTATATCACTGGAGTTACACTCCTGCCACCGGTGTAACGCTGGTTCCCAGCGGGAACAGTGTTACTGTAAGTTTCGGGCCTGGCGCCACTTCAGGAATCCTCAGTGTTTATGGAACAAATACGAACTGTGCCACGCAGGGACCAACATCAACGCTGGCCATCACC
>CAIYQH010000570.1 GCA_903928285.1 uncultured Bacteroidales bacterium | reverse complement strand
TCATCACTCCAGTTGTGGAGGATGTTTTTCATCAGGTAAAGATCGGCTGCCAGAGGTATCCCGCTGAAAAAATCACCTGCTGCCAACTTGATCCGGCTTTCAACATGGAAGCGTGAAAGCATTTCGGGGGCCCTGTTCAGCGCCTCCCTGGAATCGAATAAAATCCCCTGGCAATTTTGGTTTTGTTGAAGGATATTGGCAAGGAGAAACCCCTCGCCGCCACCGATGTCGGCAATCACCGGAGATTTTGAAAAGTCATAGGCCTGCAAACGCGGTGCCAGTCCAAGGTCTGAAAGATCGGTCATGGACAGGTCAAACAGTTCATTTTCTTCAGGATGGTCTTTCAGGTAATCGTACACCGGCTTGCCATATTTTTCGCTAAAGGCATCGTTCCCGGTGCGTACGGCATATTCGAGGTTACTCATCAGCTCCCAGTTTACAGGCCCGAGATGGTGCAGCACCATGTGCCTGAGCGACCCGTTTTCCTCAAGGAGCGCCCGCGACATTGCATTCAGGCTGTAACGGCCGTCGCGGTTTTGTTTGAAAATTCCCTGGCTGGCAAGCGCCCGCATGATACGGGCGAGGTTCAGGGGATCCGCCTGAAGCTGCTCCGCCAGTTCCGGAACCGAGAGGGGGGAGGCTTTGAGCCTGGTTGCAACATCCAGTTTTGCTGCGACATAAAGAGACGGAAGCAGCCAGAAATACTGGAATTGCTCATATAACACGACATTCCCGGGAAATATTTTTCTGTTCAGCTGAAGCAAAAAGGTACGAAAACCGCTGAGGGTTTTAACCACCCATACCGGGGGCAGTTTTGGAGTGGAGGGTTTATTCGTCATTGGCAGGATGTTCCTCAGGATCAAACAGATAATACTGAGGTTGCGGCTACAGGGATTTACCTGACCGGAAGATTTTTCAACTGGTTCTCAAAATTCTCCAGGTCGGCGATGAGCTTGGCCTTTTTATCCTTGAGATTCATCTTCACATTCGAGAAAAGCTCCTTATAATACTGGATGCCTTTGCCGAGGTTATCGCGGAAGGTCGTGAAATACTCCTCCTGTTTTTCCGACCAGGGGCGGGTAGTCTCATCCAGCTTCGTTTTAAGGAAATCGACATAGATGGTCAATTCCTTCATGAACATGTTAGGCCTGTCTTTCCGTTTGATGACATTGATTTTACCATAAATGTGGTCCACCATCTCCTGAAGGGTCATCACTTCGGAGAAATAGGCCATGTTGGGGCCCGGACAAACCGATACGCCCGGTTTTTCGACCCTGGTATCCAGGTGGTTGACGAGCAGTGCGGATGTTCCGAGACCAACGCAGATACATGCCTTATCCACCACTTTATCAACTTCATGGTGAAACGCTTCGTCGCTTAGGCCCCTGTTTTTCAACTCCTCAATTTTCAGCTTCTGATATTTTCTGGAAGCAGTGCAAAGTCCCGGCTCGCCATATTCGGTGCTGAGCGCCGCATATTTTTTGGGACAGGGATTCCCTGGGGTATGATGTTTGATATACTCCTCTTTTTCAAGATCCTTGGTATTTCCCCTGAGGTTGTTGAAGGGAACGCCCAATGGACTGATATCACTCAGGAAAAGATCATCTTCCTTTGCATTGCAGAGTAGTTCCAGCGTGGTGTCATCAACATTCACCACTTCGGGAACCAGCAGGAAAGGGGTACCCCAGCCAACTGAATCAATCTGGTAATGATCGGCAAGGAACTGGTGTTCTTCGGCAGTGCCGACACCGCCTTGTGCTGTAATCTTTATTTCAAGCGGATCTAAGGGGCACGGGCGGTTTTTTGCCTTAAGGGCCACCCTGAGCAGGTCAAAGGTTTGCTTGACCAGATCCTCCCGCAGGCGGTTGATCTCTTCAAGAACCGGTCCCAGCAGGTAACCGTTGGTGGGGAAGGCATGGCCGCCGCAGTTAAGACCAGATTCAATGCGGTATTCCGATACCCACAGACCCTTTTTGGCAAGGTATTTTCCCTGGATCAGGGCTGACCGGTGATCGCTAACCTTGAGGGTGATCTTCTTTTTCAGGGTGAAATCCTTGTCAGGATAAAATTCATCAAAGGTTTCAAGATAGTTGTAAAGCCGCGGGCTCATCCCTGCTGAAAGAACTACGGAGGAGGAGAGATCGCTGTTTACAAAACCGCGCAGGGCGGCATGTCCGTCATTGTATTCAATGGGTAACTTTACATGGTTCCTGAAATTTTCCTTATCCACCTTGGTCATGATGTTGACATCGATACTGCCCATGGTGAGATTTTCCTGAATCCATTGCTTCACATCCAGTTTATCCCAGTCCTGCCTGAGTTGCTCGAATTTCTGCTTCAGGGTTGAGGAATCGTGAAGCATGTCGATATATTTGTGAAATTCGCTGCTTTTCTGATCGTAGGTCGCCTTCAGCTCTTCGAACTTATCTTTCGCGATTTTGTCAACCAGGTTGAGGTAAGCGGTGATTCTCTTTGCCCTGAAATCATCAATTTTCTCGGTGATGGCCTGGAATGGCAAGTCAAACTTCTGACTATAAAATTCTCTTAACTTTTCCATCAACATGTCATCCAGCAGTGAGATCACAGAGGAGATACCCAGATGTGCGACCTTTACCGGAGTGTCAATGGAATATCCAATACCCAGTACCGGGATATGGAATGAATGAGGAGGGACTTTATTCATTGGTGAAATTATGGGTATGCAAAGATACGGC
>CAIYQH010000569.1 GCA_903928285.1 uncultured Bacteroidales bacterium | reverse complement strand
TTGATGCCTATACCTTTATCCCGTGTCATGACATTTTATATTGCAAATCGGATGGCAACTACACCCATATTTTTTTTGTAAATGAATCGGGGATGACGGATAAAATAATATCCTCCAAAACATTGATGCATTTCGACCATAAATTATGTAATAATAATTTTATCCGCATTCATCAGTCTGCGCTGGTTAATAAATCTAAAATCAGGAAGATCCAGAAAGGTTCCCGCGAGATCCTCCTTTCCGACGGGACATTGCTTGAAATTGCACGTGACCGCAGAGGCGCTGTTCTGGCGCTCTTGATCGATTAGAATATAGAATAATATACATTGGTAACTGCAGGTCTTGACGGATTCCCATCTATAAACAACAGAATTATTCCGGTTTATCACTTATTGGTTTTATTCCGTAAAAAATTACCACCCCGAAAATATCCTAATTATACCCTATTGTTTCCCGCTCCTGAATGTTTCGGAATAGTGTCCGTTATGACGATATTTGTTTAAAAACGCGACTCTTCGTATAGGTTTGTCTATTCTTTTTTAGCCTGGCAACCAGGGCTGTACATGCTCAGGAAAATCGAAACGGTTTTATTTAAAGGAAAATTATGGTTGATGAAACAGGGAAAGAACCCATACCCCATTGACTATCCATTGGGAGCGGGTCCGTCAATCCAAGGTCAGAAAGCGAAATTGACGGCGGATCAAATTGGAGGTTGCGGCACGTATCTCATGCGCGAGATTCTGTTTTTTCGCAACTGCCAGGAAACTGAATCAAAGGAAACGGATTATTCGTGGAACTATTCGCCAACCATTACCTATTCGGCCAATGGTACGCCAAACCTCACAAGATACGCCGGCTCGGGGACAAATACAGTTATGCGTCTGATGCGAATGTGTCTCTTCTGGATATTGCCACGACCATATTGAATAATGGCAGGACCGACCGGGGAATTCACTGTGGTTTTTTATCTGTCGGCAACAACCAGTATCATCCATGCCAATTATCTTATAGGAGTGGTATCACAAAGCAGCATTTCTGCAGGGTATTCTTACAAGGAAACCGCTTCTGTTTTCCTTGATAATGGAATCACCGGTTTGCCGGCAGGTAGTTATTACACCTGGGTTTCCGAATTATCTGGATCTGAAATTAAAGTTTATCCGAATCCAACCCCAGGATTGTTCAATATTGAATCAAACCAATCTTTAATCCGTTTACCGGATGTCAGTGAAATAAACTTTGGGCAGGGAAGGTTCATCCTTTTGGCTGCCGGATGAGAAAAGTACGCATATCGCCCTTTCATCCTTACCTGGCAGGATCTGCCTCCTTCTGTTGAAATCAGACCTGGAAAGCTTTTCGGTGAAGATCATGAAAGCAATCTGATCAGTAAAAAAACAGTAGTTCAAAGAGGTTGTCTGCGGATTCCGCGACAACTTTTTTTGTAACAGTAATCAGCCTGGGAAGAATAATCAATTAGCATGGTTATAAAAGCACGCCAATTTTCACGATTAATTTCATGATTAATTCCGGAATATTGGGGAAAAAAGACAGAATAAAGCAAAAAGAATACGAAATAATAAATCTTATCCGACTGATTTTTTTGTGCATAATGAAAAGATTATTATAATTTGCAAAACCAAATGTTTTTAATTTCAAAACCAAATGTATATAAATTAATACCAAACTCTTCCGGAAATCAAATGTTTTTATTGTTACTTTTGTCGCGCCACTCAGTAATTAAAATTGGCTTATGTCCCATCAACATAGGCCCGGCAACGAAGTAATTCGTATGGTAATACTGAGTGGCACTCGTTATACCCGCCGGGCCTTTCCTTTTTATATCTGGTAATTTGCTGTAAGAACCTCTATTTTGGATGGTTTTACCGACTTTTTTGAAACAGCAATTGGCATCTTGAATTGCCGATTGAACCATGAATACCTATCCGAATATTCCCGTATGATGTCTTGAGGATAATTGCTTAAAAGAAAGCGTCCTTTTATGGCAGTTAAGGCATATAAAAGTATCTTTAAATCTGAATGAGTATATCCAGAATAATGTGCCTGATCTGTTCCCGGATAAGGAGGATCAATATAGAAGAAGGCATTCTCACAGTCATAAGTCTTTATTACAGAGACAGCATCTTTACATTCAATTTGAGTTAATTCAAGACGTGAGCATATTTCCTCGGTAAACTGGCGCTTTTTATTTTTGACTTTTATAGCCATACTACCTTTTTTACGATCATACCCCCATGATGATGAGAGTTGTGAACCGAAGGACTGAGTTGCTAATACCCAAGTTGCCCATGCCCTGGTTACTAAATCACACCTTGCAGGGTTGCAATATATAGCCCATGCATGTTGATGTGTCTTACGACTGTGCAATGTGGATTTAACCATTTTATTTAGGTCCTTGAATCGTGTTTTGACCATCAGATAGAAATTTATCAACTCCTCATTAAGGTCATTAATAACTTCCACTGCAGCAGGATTCTTTGCAAAATAAACGGCAGCACCACCGCAAAATGGCTCAACGTAAAGATGATGTTCAGGAATCAGAGGCAGGATATGCCTCAGCATTTTTTGCTTGCCCCCATAATAGGATACAGGCGTCTTTAAACAAGGTTTCTGGTTCATTTAAATAGTGTTTTAGGGTTATTGCTTATGCCCATCCAACACATATTATGTTACAGTTATTTTTTAGCGGAGCATCGCCGCCTATCATTAAAGTAGTTACTGTTTTGGCAGCGTATCCTGTTTGGGTGTCTCAGCTGACAGATTCATTCCTTCCAGGTACTTCTGCCCTGTTTTGCCCGTAAATGCAATTGTGAGCAAGGTTATCACAGCGCTAACGGGTATGAATGTCAGACCGGCGATCGTAAGCCTGAACTCTGCAGGTGACATAACAGGTTTACCCTGGTCATCACATGCGGTCTTCATATAGTTCAGCAACTGGAGGAAATTGTATTCGTATAATGCGATGCTGACAAAAATCAGCAGGATTGAAGCGATGACCAGGGCGAGAAACCCGGCCCTGATCGCGCTCTTTATGACTGTGCCATTGGGCTGCAGCTCATAGGTATATCCAAAGACTTGCATTTGGTGTTTTTTTGAT
>CAIYQH010000568.1 GCA_903928285.1 uncultured Bacteroidales bacterium | reverse complement strand
GGAAACAAACCCGCCCAAGTCGCTCACCACTCCCCCGCCAAGGTTAACCAGCAGGCTTTGCCGGCCGGCTCCGCAAACCAGCAGTTCGTTCCAAAGTCTTTCAGCGGTAAGCAGGGTTTTTGCATCCTCCCCACCGTCAATTTCAAGCAACCTTGCCTCCTTCAGGCTGTTTGTCTTTTCAAGTAACAATGGCAGACAATGTTGCCTGGTATTTTTATCAACCAGGATAAATATCCCCTCTCTCCCTTGATGTAACGAACGAACCAGCTTGTCAACGGCTGAAAGTGCGTTGTTCCCTGTAAAAACCGGGGTCCTGTCGACGGTGATTATCCTGCTGGAAAGGTTCATAAGGCAGTTGACTTTGTTAATGAAATGCTGCCATCAGCAGGCTTATATCCTGAAAAGGAAGGTTGTATGATTTGCTGATAAACTGGTTGGTGAGGATGCCATTGTAAATATAGACTCCCTGGCGAACTCCGTAATCACGCTTGAGCAGGTTTTCGATTCCGCCTTCCGACCCGATATCCAATATGATCGGCACGATGATATTATTGAGTGCCTGCGAGGCTGTATGCGGCACCTTGGAAGGGATATTCGGAACGGCATAGTGCGTAATGCCGTGCAGCCTATAAACCGGTGATTTGTGCGTGGTGACCCTCGATGTTTCAAAACACCCTCCCTGGTCGATACTGACATCTATGGCTACCGCACCATCCTTCATCTGCATGATCATCTCCTCGCTGATGATGCAGGGGGTTTTTCCTTCATGGGCATGTACAGCCCCGATCAGCACATCGGCCGTTCTCAGCGACTCGATCAGAACTTTGGGGTGGAGAATTGAGGTAAAGACCCGCATTCCCAGGTTACTCTGGATCCGGCGCAGACGATAAACCGAGTTATCAAAAACCTTGACCAGGGCTCCCAGCCCGATCGCCGACCGGGCTGCAAACTCGCCCACCGTGCCTGCCCCGATAATGACGACCTCGGAAGGGATGATCCCGGTAAAACCGCCAAACATCTTGCCCCTGCCAAAATCGGGATTGGCAAGGTACTCGGCGGCAATAAAAATGGAGGTACTGCCTGCGATTTCGCTCATTGCCCGGATAATGGCCAGTTGATTTGTTTTATCGCGGATTGTTTCAAAGGCAAGCGCAGTCACCCTCCTCGACAACAAGGCCCTGAAATAATCTTCGCATTGCATGGCCACCTGGATGGCAGAGATAAGCGTTTGTTTGGGCCTAAGCCATTCCATCTCCGGGCGAGTCACCGGCCCAACCTTCAGGATGATATCCGCCTTGTAAATCTCGCCGGGTGCATTGACAATCCTGGCGCCGGCTTCACTGTATTCATGATCACTGAAATGAGCCGTGATCCCGGCATCGGCCTCCACCATCACCTGATGGCCATTGCGACATAAAAGGGCAACACCGTCGGGAACGAGAGACACCCTGTTTTCCTGGGTTGAGACCTCTTTTGGGACACCGATCTGCAGACTGCGGCGGGGATGGGTGACTTCCAGCATCTCCTCCTGCGGCATCAGACGGTCGGCAGGGGACATGCGTATAAAATCAGGGCGGGGTTCATCCATGAAGGTAAAATTTACACGAAGATACAAAAAATATTTTCAAAAAGCATAAACGCATGCCAATTGCTTCCCATAAGTCAAACAGATGATTGTAAAACCCGGAGCAGGAAATTACCCGACCTGGCTAATTTTACGAAGGGATTCAACATCAAGGATCTCCAATTCATGATCCGATATCCGGATGAGGCCATCCTTTTGAAAATCGCGTAGCAATTTTACGGCGCTTTCACGCGACATCGCCGAGAGTTCCGACAGTTCGAACCGCGAAAGGATCATGGGAAACCTGGGCTGGTTGAAAATATCATCCAGCAGATATAACAATGCATCCGCCATCCTTCCAGGCATCTGTTTCTGGGTCAGGTAGATCAACCGGTTATAAACCGTTAATACATCGCGGCTGAAATCCTTGAGAAATTCTTCGGCAAACTGGTTGTTCGTGCTCAGGATTTTTTTAAAAACCTGGAGTTCAATAAAACATACGGAGGTATCGAGCAATGCCGTGATGGAAAAATGATGCCGCTGATCATGGTAGATGCCGGGTCCACCGATGAAATTGGAGGGTTTCACGATCCTCAGGATGGCCGACCGGCCTTCGATTCCCTCCAGGTATAGTTTTGCAAGACCGCTGTTGATCGAAAGAACATGCGACATAAAAGTTCCCTGTTTCTTGATGGTCTCTCCGGCTTTAAACCGGACATGAATCTTATTGGCATCAACCAGTTGCAACTCGTCCTTATTTAAAAAGGAAAACAGATGCGACATGCACTGGCAATCGTAACAATGTTTAGATGTTTTATCAAAATACTCCGACATAAATCTTATCTTTCATTGATAAAAGTGCATAAAAGTAATAGAAATATTGATATATATCAACTTGTATTAAAGTTTATGCCTGCTTTAAATGCAAAAAAATTCCTTTTTCAACAGGCATTATTGACAGGTTATAATTCAGGTAGTGACTGGATATCCAAGTAGTTTTGGCAATCTGAAACCACCAACCCCTACCCATATGAAAAGTCGACCATCAAACCGCAGAAATTTCCTGAAACTGGGAATCGCAGCCGGGGCTACTGCCCTGATTGCCAGTGGCGGCAATGTTTTATCTGCCATTTCAAACCCGGGAAATGGTGAAACCGGTGAAAAAATGAAAGTGCTCACCCCGGATGGCAAACTAGTGGAGGTTGATAAAGGACATATTTGTTGTCAACCGGCCTCCAATGTTGAAGCACGACAGGGATTACCCGATAAAAAGATGGTGATGGTCATCGATCTGGCAAAATGCAGGAATGCAAAAAAGTGTCTTGAAGGATGCCAGAAAATGCATTTCCTGCCCCCCCATATGGATTGGATCAAGTTTTACCTATTGCGCGACAGTCCTGAAATGTCGCCCTACTGGTTCCCCAAACCCTGTTTGCATTGCAACAACCCGCCCTGTGTAAAGGTCTGCCCTGTCGGCGCCACTTTTAAACGAAACGACGGGATTGTGCTGATTGATAATGAGCGATGCATCGGATGTAAATTCTGTATGGCGGCATGTCCCTATTCTTCGAGGGTTTTCAACTGGGAGGAGCCGCAAATGGCCAAAAGGACCAACCCTGCCCGCTATTCACCTGAAACCGGCTCCCCTCCCAGGATCGGGACCGTGAGCAAATGCGATTTTTGTCCCGATATGGTGCGGAAGGGAGAACTTCCCTCCTGCGTGACCTCCTGTCCGAACGGTGTTTATTATTATGGCGACCGGAATGAGGATGCGGTAACAAACGGGACAGAAACTGTGCGTTTCAGCGAATTGCTTGAAAGCCGGGCTGCATACCGGTTTATGGAGGAGCTGGGAACAGAACCCAGTGTCTATTATCTTCCGGCAGTTGACCGTGCCTTTGAATACCAGGTAGGATTTGAAGG
>CAIYQH010000567.1 GCA_903928285.1 uncultured Bacteroidales bacterium | reverse complement strand
AATTTTGCAGCATGATGCAAATTCAAGTATTAAAATCGAAGATCCATCGTGCCACCGTCACCGACGCCAACATCAACTATGTGGGCAGTATCACGATTGACGAAGAACTGATGAATGAGGCGAACCTGATTGAATTTGAGAAGGTGCAGGTACTGAACATCAACAACGGCGAACGGATCGAAACCTATGTCATCAAAGGGGAGCGCGGAAGCGGAACCATTTGTCTGAACGGAGCCGCTGCACGGAAATTTTTACCCAACGACCTGGTGATCATTGTCTCCTATGCCACGATGGAATTTGAAGCAGCCAAAAGTTTCAAGCCCTCCATCGCCTTCCCTGACGCCAAGAACAAACTTTTTACGGGTAAAAAACCGCAGGAATGACCGAAATCCTTTCAGAAGAAATTCCCCCGAAAAACAGGGTAGCCACCTTTATAAAATTTGTCATTTTCCTAGGGCTTGGCCTCGTTATTATCTGGCTTTCCTTGCGCGGACTGACTCCCGAGGAACGGATCCAGATCATTCATTCCTTCCGGACAGCCAATTACAACTGGGTTATCCTCACCATCAGCATGGGGATCGTAAGCCATATTTTCCGTGCATTACGCTGGATGCTCTTTTTTGAGCCAATGGGTTACCATCCATCCCTGAAAAACACCTTCTTTGCCGTCATGGTAGGATATTTTGCCAACATGGCCTTCCCGCGGCTGGGAGAGGTAACCCGCTGCGGCATCCTGGCACGGTATGAGAAAATCCCGTTCAACAAATCCTTTGGTACCGTAGTTACCGAACGGACCATTGACATGATCATCTTTATCCTCCTGTTTTTCCTGATGGGTGCGACCCAGGCCGGCACCATCGGCCATTACCTGAATACCAGCGTTTACCCGAAATTTGCTGAATCATTCCAGAACCCGATATTCGACAAGGTATTTTTCCTCTCAGCTGTCCTGTTGGCGCTCCTCTTTTTTTTAACCTTGTACCTCCTGCGGAAAAAAATTGCCAGGTCAAAATGGTTTCATAAAATAACGGGGCTGATCCTCGGATTTTGGGAAGGGTTGAAATCGCTCAGCCAGATCCGCCAGCCCGGACTGTTTGTCTTGTATTCACTGGCGATCTGGGGGCTCTATTTTCTGATGATCTATGTCTGTTTTTTCTGTTTCCCCGAAACCAGTGGACTCAATCCGGGGGCAGCCCTGTCATCCCTCGTTTTAGGAAGTGTAGGCATTATGGTAACCCCTGGAGGAATAGGCCTCTACCCGGCTATCATCCAGGAAACCATGTTATTGTATGGTATCACACGGACAACCGGTCTTGCCCTTGGCTGGATCTCCTGGACGGCTCAAACGACGATGATCCTGATAGTTGGCGGAATTTCATTAATCTTACTTTCATTCAACAAAGAAACCAATGGAAAGGCTTAACCACATAAAATCAAAAATATATTCCTGGGATCACCTGCAGCGGCAACTGGCCATCTGGCGTTTTAAAGATAAAAAAATTGTATTCAGCAACGGCTGCTTTGACGTTCTTCATCTCGGGCATGTCGAATATCTTGCAAAAGCACGTGAATTGGGGGATCTGCTTATCGTCGGACTAAATTCCGATGATTCGGTGCGCCGCCTCAAAGGCGCGCACCGCCCTGTCAACAAAGAGGTGGCACGGGCCGTTTTGCTTGCAGCCCTGTCATTTGTTGATGCCGTGGTTGTTTTTGACACCGATACCCCTTATGAACTGATCAAACTGGTACAACCCGACATCCTGGTAAAAGGCAAAGATTATGAAGGGAAGGAGATTGTCGGAAGCGATATCGTTAAAACTCATGGCGGACACGTTGAAACCATTGAACTGACCCGGGGATATTCAACAAGCCACACCATAGAACTTGCACAGAAAGTGCATATTTAGAAAGCCCTGATCTCCCTCAGGGATTAGAGTGCCATTTACTATTTCATTTTTTATATGTCGAAACTGAAAACCGCTTTTTTTTGCCAAAGTTGTGGGGTACAGTCACCGAAATGGATGGGCAAATGCAATGCCTGTGGTGAATGGAACACCTTCGTGGAGGAGGTGATCCAGCGGGAGGATAAGGGATCGTCGGGTTCAGCAGTCCGCGATCCGAGAACTGTGGTGCCGGTAAAAATATCCGAGGTTGTTTTCAGCCATGAAGCCAGGATCAACACCCACGACCAGGAACTCAACAGGGTGCTTGGCGGCGGCCTGGTTGCCGGGTCACTCACCCTGATCGGCGGAGAACCCGGAATCGGCAAATCAACCCTGATGCTGCAGGTGGCCATGAAATGCGCCGATCAGAAGGTGTTATACATCAGCGGCGAAGAGAGCGACCAGCAAATCAGGATGCGGGCCGAACGGCTGGGATTTAAAAACGACAATTGCTATATCCTCACGGAAACCAATACGGAAGCCATTTACAGGCATCTGGAATCCCTGAAGCCAGGCATCATTGTTATTGATTCCATCCAGACCCTCCAGACCGATGCCATCGACTCCTCGGCGGGCAGTGTTTCCCAGATCAAGGAATGTGCCGCCGGTATGCAAAAATATTCAAAGATCACCAATACCCCTGTTTTCCTGATAGGTCACATCACCAAGGATGGCAGCCTGGCCGGCCCCAAGATCCTGGAGCATATGGTCGATACAGTTTTGCAGTTCGAAGGCGATCGCAACTATGGTTATCGTATCCTTCGTTCCCTGAAAAACCGGTTTGGTTCGACCTCTGAACTGGGCATCTACGAGATGAACGACACCGGTCTGAGGGAGGTTTCAAACCCTTCGGAGATATTGCTCAGCCAGCGCGATGAAGCGGTGAGCGGCATTGCTATCGCAGCCATGGTTGAGGGCCAGCGCCCGATGCTGATCGAAACCCAGGCGCTTGTAAGCAGCGCCGTGTATGGCACACCGCAACGCTCAACAACCGGTTTTGACGTACGTCGGCTTAATATGTTGCTGGCTGTCCTGGAAAAACGCAGCGGTTTCAGGCTGGGGCATAAAGACGTGTTTCTCAATATTGCCGGGGGAATCAAGGTGGAAGATCCTGCCATTGACCTGGCCGTTGTAGCTGCTGTTCTGTCGTCCAACCAGGACTATCCAGTCAATTCCAAAACCTGTTTTGCCGCTGAAATCGGGCTGAGTGGTGAAATCCGTCCCATAAACCGCGTGGAACAAAGAATCTCTGAAGCCGACAAACTGGGCTTCGACAGGATTTTCATCTCCCGGTACAACACCAAAGGTCTTGACTTTAAAAGGTTTTCGATTAAAATCATTCCCGTTGCCCGGATTGAAGAGGTTTATGAAAAACTCTTCAATTGAAGTGAATCGCCTCCCCTTTTTCTTCCTGCTTTTAGTTATCCTTGAACCTGGTAAGATCTGAAGAAGCTTGCCTGGCGCAGGCCGCCACTTTATTCCCCCTGACCATCTCCCGATTCCAGCTCCTTTAAAATTTTGTTTACATCCCCTTCGGTTGCCGAGAGTTTGTCTTTGCAGATTTTTATCAGCAGCGCCGCCCGTTTGACCTTTTCAGCCAAATCATCGACAGATATGTCTCCTGCTTCAATTTCTGAAACGATTTCATGGAGTTCTTCAAACGCTTCGGAATAATTGGGGTTGTCTTTCATGGCTGATCTGTTTTAATAATTGAACTTGTAACACTTGTTAACACTCCATCGGCAACCACCGTCTTCAGGGTTGCACCCGCTTCAACATCGCTTACACTTGTGATAACTTTCCCGTTTACCATGGTAATACTGTATCCCCTTTTCAATACATTGGCAGGGTCTATCAATTCGATCTGCCTGTTCATTGCCGCAAGGGAAACGGAAGATCCTGAAATGAACCTGCCGGCATGGCTGATAAGATTTGATTTTTTCGCAGCAACTTGCTGAAGGTGTGTAAGGAGGAGATGTTCTGCCGTCTTTTGGACTACCGAAATATTCCCCTGGATCAGCCATTTTTCATGATTGAGGATTGCCATAACATCCCTCTTGAAAAACTGCCCCATTCCTTCAAGTTGCCGGTTCCGGTCTCCTATCTGCCGTTTAACGTTTGTCTGTAATGCTGAAATAACCGAATTATGAAGCTGCAGGTTGCGGTTCATGAAATAGCCGGTTTGCCGATCCAGCGCCTTCAATTCATGCGCCAGGTTGTTCAGGCTGGTTCCCAGGCTTGACGCCGTTACCGACTTAAAGTACCTGACGGTATTCAGCAGCCTGAGTTTCTCATCCTTCAACAGGGACAGGAACCGCCGGGAGATCAACTCCTGCGCCTTTTGAACAGGAACTGAAACATTATGAAATTGCTGGATCAGGAAATCGGCCAGCTCCGTAGGTGTAATTGCATTCCGGAAGGCAACCATTTCAGCGACTGTTTCATTGGTTGAATGGCCGATACCCGTAATCACAGGCAAGGGATACATCGCAATTTCCCTGGCAAGTTCATAGTTGTTGTAACAGGTCAGCCCAACATCTCCCCCGCCCCCGCGGATGATGGCTACGGCATCGAAATAATGAAGGACCTTTTTGATACGGAAAAGCTGTTTGAGGATTGATTCGACTGCATGCTCCCCCTGGAGTAGCGAGGGAAACAGCATATAAAAAAAACGGTAACCCCATCCGTTTTCCTCGATTACCTTCCTGAAATCGGAAAACCCCTTGCTTGTTTGGACTGAAATAATGGCAATCCTCTTAGGCAGCAAAGGCAGGGTAAGCGATTTATTGTTATTATAGATCCCCTCCTTCCTGATTCTGTCCAGCGTTTGCTGTTTCTCTTTTTCAAGTTCTCCCAGGGAGTAGGATGGATCGATATCGAGGATCGACAAACTCAGTCCGTGAAGCGGGCTGAACGACACCCTGGCGCAGAAAAGGATGTTGATACCGCTTTTCAGCGGTTCATGCAGTATATTCAGGAAATTATCATTGATTCGCTGATAGTCATCCTTCCAGATGGTGGAGCGGATTTCGGCAACTATTTTCCCTTCGGATTTTTCAACCAGGTCAGGATAACAATGTCCCGACTGGGGATAAAGATTGAGCTTGTTCATTTCGGCTTTAACCCAAAATGTACTGGTATAGCGTTCAGCCAGGGTCTTCTGGATGCTCTTTGTTACCTCGGCAAGCGAAAAAACAGTCCTGTCATTTACCAGTTCAGCCATGATTTCATCACTCCCTAAATAATTCCCAGCCTTCTCAACTCCCAGAAACAACGGGCAGTTGCAGTGATGTCAACCGCTGCGTTATGGGCCTCTTCAAAACCGGTCCTGAATAATTTTATATGCAATTCCGACAGCTTAGGCCATTTGTTGCCGTAAGGTCCCCTGATGGCACAAAAATCAACTGTTCGCAGCATAGTGCAAATTTTCTTCTTGTCGGAGGTGTAGTCGGGCATGTGGTTTCGCAGGAATTCAGCTCCCAGGATTTTTTCGTCAAAGCTCATATTATGGGCCACCAGGAATTCAGCCTCTTCAACCAGTGATTGGAATTCTGTTAAAACAGTCCGCAAAGGTTTTCCGTCCTCCAGCGCCTTCTCGGTCGAAATACCGTGAATGCGGGAGGCTTCAGCCGGGATGGTATATCCCTCGGGCCTGATAATGAAATCCCCTCCTGCGATCTTATTCCCGTTTTTGTCATAATATAGAAATGCCAGCTGCACCATGCGTGGCCAGTTATTCAGATCGGTAACGGGAGCTTTCCAGTTTTTTGGTAGACCTGTTGTTTCGGTGTCGAAAAATAGATACATCGTTTTATTGTGTTGTGAATAATGTTCAGAGATTCTACAGGCTAAAATAAGAATTTCCGGCGGATGAAAAAAATGTTGCAGTTCAGTTACCACGCAGATGTTTTTCAATTTCCGTACCTTTGTCATGAAAAATCCGCACTGCGGACATCCGGTATTATCTGCAAAACAACCATAACATCTGAATATATGCCATTTTTCCCTAAACTTATCCTGACATCTGTTGCCATCATGCTGGCAGGGTATTTGTTGCCCGGGATTCACGTAAATTCCTTCTGGACAGCGCTTATTGTCGCACTTGTACTGGGCTTCCTGAATCTTTTCCTGAAGCCGCTGATGGTGATTCTCACCATTCCCTTTACCATATTCACCTTTGGCCTGTTTTTACTTGTTATCAACGCACTGATCATCATGATCGCCGGCGCATGGGTAAAGGGTTTTGTTGTTGACGGATTCTGGTGGGCGATGATCTTCAGTATCCTGCTTTCAGTTATTTCTTCCCTGTTGGCAAAATTAGTCACACACGATGAGACCACGCGCAATTACTGAAAAAAAGGAATTCATAGAGATTATCCTTCAATGCAAATGGTGTCATCTTGCCATGACCGATCTCGAAGGGAAACCCTATCTTCTTCCGTTAAATTTCGGTTATAAAGATGATGTGATCTATCTGCATGGGGCTCAGAAAGGGAAGAAGATCGACATTCTCCGGCAACATCCCGATGTGTGTGTTAATTTCACCACCGACCATCTGTTACGCTATCAGAACGAGCAGGTTGCCTGTTCCTGGAGTATGAAATACAGGAGCGTGCTCTGTTATGGACAGGCAGAATTTATTACGCTGGCCGAGGAAAAAATTGCAGCATTTCATATCGTCATGGCGCAATATGCCAACCGCGATTTCACCTTCAACCCGCCCGCCATCCGCGAGGTGAATGTCTGGAAAATCAGGGTACTGAAATATGAAGGAAGATCCTATGGGTATTGATCTCCGCGAAGTTCCCGGCGCGTAGTTTACCGGAAACAGCTAATTCAGTTTAAAGATCACTCCCAGATTTGCGTGGGTTGAATTATAACCCACCTCCCCGTTTACCCCGATTTTCTTGGTAAAAAACCAGGAGGCTCCAAAGAAAACGCCAAAGTACGGATATACAGGCGTATAACCATGACTTCCGGGATGGTCATCGACAGAATGAATGGAAAACCCGATCCCCAGCGGGATACCACCGTAGGTGTCCAGTCCTTCAACATCCCAGCCATAATGATAGGCCGAGCGCGCAGCAAAGAAAAAATTGACCCAGGATTCATTCCAGCCACCCCCAAAATTGTACCGGAAGGCCGACGAAGTAAATTCTCCGCCAAGTGTTACGATACCAGGCCCGGCATCCCACATGCCCTTTTCCACCGAGACCTTTTCGGCAAAGCCAAATCCCTGGCCGTTCCCAAAAAATGCAGCTCCGGGACCAATCCCAACATTTATTGACAAACTTCCCAGTTTAACCGGATCCAGCGGTCCTCCGGAATATCCGTTCCGGGGAGCACCCATCCAGATCAGCATAATCAATCCTGTAATGATCAAAATCCTTCTCATAAATAAATGTTTTATGTGAGGTAAAGTCTATTATCTTTTTTGTCAAACGAATCTGAATCATAGAATAAAAACATGAAAGTTAACCACCACTTTCCACCGACATACTCCATATTCACAATTGAATTCATTGTGTTCATTGTGTCTTCTACGTGTCATTGTGGTTAAATTTCGATTCGTTTTTTGAAATGAAACAGTCTTTTAATAACGTTAAAATCGGCTGAATTGGTATCCAAAATTGATTTTTTAATGATCCAATCCGGGTTATTCGTACACTGCAGTGCATGGTATTTGCCGGCTGATCCGCCAGGTGCAGGCTAAGCCAAACAGCCATCCGATCAACGCTCCGGCAATCCATCCGGCAACCAGGTCGCCGGGGTAGTGAACCCCCAGGTAAATCCGGGTATAAGACCTGAAAAAGGCCCATAAAAGAATTAATGCCGGGAAAAACCTGAACTGGTTTTTCATCACCATGATCAGGAAAATGGCAAGGGCAAGGTTGGTAGAGGCGTGTGCCGAATAAAACCCGTACTGGCCGCCTGTATAGCCATGTACGGTATGGATTCCAGTCAGTCCGGGATCATGGGTCGGGCGTGGGCGTGCCACCCAGTCTTTGACCAGGTTCGAAAGCTGGTCGCTGACAAAAATCATCAGGATAACAAACAGGATAACCCACACCGACTGCCACCGGTAACGCCGGATGATTGCATATAACAGGAAAATATACAAGGGAATCCAGGTCAATGTAGCGGTTCCGTAATACATCAACGGATCGGCCAAAGAGCAATGTAATCCATTCAGGAATAGAAACAGGGATCTGTCGGTTGAAATCAGGGTTTCCAGCATGAACTGCTATTTACATTACCCGGCTCTGCCAGACCTTGTGTGTTGTGTGCAACAGATTACCCATCAAGTGAACGCGTTAAGCGTTACGATTCAACTCGTCCCAGAGTACCTTCTTCAGTTTCTCCAAACCAGTTTGCTGGTGCGACGAAATAAAAACATGAGGAATGTCGGGCAGATCTTTCTTCAGCTCCTCTAAGATCTCATCATCGGCCAGGTCGGATTTGGTAATGGCCAGAATCCTGTATTTGTCGAGTAACTCGGGGTTATATTGCTCCAGTTCGTTGAGTAAAATATGGTATTCCTTTTTGATATCCTTCGAATCGGCGGGAACCATGAACAGCAGGGCTGCATTGCGTTCGATATGCCGCAGAAAACGAAGACCCAGGCCCTTACCCTCATGGGCGCCCTCGATAATACCGGGGATGTCGGCCATGACGAACGATTTTTGTCCCCGATACCGCACGATCCCAAGGTTTGGAACCAGGGTGGTAAAGGGGTAATCGGCAATCTGGGGTTTTGCTGCAGAAATCACCGAAAGCAGGGTTGATTTCCCGGCATTGGGAAAGCCAACCAAACCGACATCTGCGAGTAATTTCAGCTCCAGGATTTTCCATTGTTCAATGCCTGATTCTCCGGGTTGTGCGAATTTCGGCGCCTGCCGCGTTGGCGTTTTAAAGTGGTCGTTGCCCAAACCGCCCCGTCCTCCCGGTACAAGAATATGGGTCTGTCCGTCTTCGGTGATCTCACATTCAAATTCGCCGGTTTCAGCATCCCGGGCTATCGTGCCCAATGGGACATCAACAATCACATCCAGTCCGTTGGCGCCGTGCATAAGCTGTTTTGAGCCAGCCCCGCCATGTTCAGCCTTCAGATGTTTGGTAAACTTCAGATGCAGCAAGGTCCAGAACTGGCTGTTTCCCTTTAGAATGACATGTCCTCCGCGGCCGCCGTCCCCTCCGTCGGGACCGCCGTGTGCATTGGTCCGGGTGCGCATAAAATGCCGCGACCCTGCCCCTCCGTTTCCGGAAGCACAGTGGATTTTAACATAGTCAACAAAGTTTGATTCAGACACGGTGGATGGGGTTTTATTTATGGGTTTATGACGGTACAAAGCTGGGCAAAGATATCGTCAATTGATCCTACCCCGTGAACCTCCCTGTACAATTTTTTCTCTATATAATAATCTATCAGTGGTTTGGTATGGTTATGATATTGAACAAGCCGGTTTTTGATGACCTCTTCGGTGTCGTCTTTCCGGCCCTGTTCCTGTGCCCGTTTCAATAACCGCGTTACCAACTCCTCTTCATTGACTTCGAGGGCCAGGACGAGGGATACGCTTTCGTGGTGTTTGGCAAGCATCTGGTCCAGCTCCTGCGCCTGCTTGAGCGTACGCGGGAACCCATCCAGGACAAATCCTTTGACAGTACTGTTGTTTACAAAAACCGATTCCATAATGGCGATCAGCAGGTCGTCGGAGACAAGCTGTCCAGCCTCCATCACGACCTTTACTTTAAGTCCAAGCGGTGTTCCACCGCTTACCTCAGACCTGAGGATATCCCCTGTAGAGACATGTTTCCAACCGAATTTCTCGGCAATTTTAATGGCCTGGGTTCCTTTTCCGGCACCCGGAGGTCCAAAGAGAATCAAGTTAAACATACGGTTTTTTATTTAGGGTGACCAGGCGACTTACAGTCTGAAGATCAGACAACGGACAACCTGCAAAGTCACAAAGTTTGCATGTTTACAAGGGGAAAAAGCGATGTTCAGATAATTTATTCAGTTGTATTTACCTGCCATCCTCACTCCTGCGATTATTTTATTTGACAATCTGATAAATATCCGGTAAATTTCTCCCGTAACCGTTATAATCGAGCCCATAGCCTACGATAAACACGTTGGGGATTTCCATGCCCAGGTAATCGATGCCGAACGATTTCCGGAAGGCCTCGCGTTTAAAGCAGAAACAAGCCAGGGTAACGTCAACCGGATTTTTTTTATGGATGTCTTCAAGCAGTTTGTGGACTGTAATCCCGGTATCAACGATATCCTCGACCACAATCACATGACGACCTTTCAGCTCTTCACCAACGCCAATAAGCTCCTTAACTTTTGAGGTCGTTAGCGTTCCCTCGTAGGAGGCAAATTTGACAAAGGATATCTCACAAGGGATGGTCAGTTTGCGCATCAGGTCGGAGGCAAAAATAAAGGAACCATTCAGGACAGCCAGTAATAACGGGTTTTTCCCAACATAATCCCGGTTGATCCCATCAGCAACCTTCTGAACAGCTGCTTCAATTTCATCCCTGCCGATAAACTTTTCAAAAAACAACTCTTTGACCTGTACCTTTGTCATAATCAACCTAATATTACTTTCATGCAAAAGTAGTCAAAATATTCTAATTTTGCCCGGTAACCAGAAATCGACACAAGCATGGAACCTAAAGTCAGTATTATTATGGGCAGCACTTCCGACCTTCCGGTCATGGAGGCCGCTGCAAAGTTTCTAAACGAGATGCAGATTCCCTTTGAAATCAACGCTCTTTCGGCCCACCGTACACCTGAAAAAGTAGAGGAATTTGCGAAAAATGCCCGTCAGCGTGGCATCCGTGTTATCATAGCCGCCGCCGGAATGGCCGCCCATCTTCCCGGAGTAATCGCAGCTATGACCACCTTACCCGTTATCGGAGTCCCTATAAAGGCATCCCTTGACGGTTTGGATGCCTTACTGGCGATAGTTCAGATGCCACCGGGGATCCCCGTGGCGACCGTGGGTATCAATGGTGCCCAGAATGCTGCCATCCTTGCAACAGAAATCCTGGCTGTTGCCGATCCTGACCTGCACCTGAAGATGGTTGCCTTCAAGGAAGAACTCAAGGTCAAGATTACCAAAGCCAATGAAGAATTGAAGGCAGTTTCGTACGAATACAGAGTTCTTTAGGCGATGGTAAAAAACCTATTTATTGCTTTTGAAGGGATCGACGGGTGCGGAAAAAGCACACAGGTTAAACTTCTTGTTGAAAAATTAAGACAGTCAGGCCACCGGGTTTATGTAACCTGTGAGCCCACTGGCGGACCCATCGGGTCGATCATCCGCGATATTTTCAACCACCGGACTGAAGCCGACCACAGGACCATTGCCGGGCTCTTTGTTGCCGATAGACTGGATCATCTGCTGAATAAAAAAGATGGCATGCTGAAAATGATGGAGGAGGGCTATACAGTCATTACCGACCGCTATTACTTTTCATCCTACGCATATCATGGCGCCCATATGCCAATGGACTGGGTCATTGAATCGAACTCCATGAGCGCCGGAATACTTCGCCCCGACCTGAACATTTACATCGATATATCTCCAGAGGTTAGCATGCAGCGGCTCCATGCAGGCCGGAGCTCCATGGAACTGTATGAGACCATGGAAAACCTGACCCGTGTGCGGTCGAAATATTTTGAAGCCATCGAAAAGCTGAAATTGCAGGAGAAAATCTTCATTACCGAAGGAGACCGATCCCCTGAAAACATTGCCGCCGAAATCTGGGCTGAAGTATCGCGGATTGAATCAACAGCTTCGATTAAAGACTAACCCAGCTTCCTGATAATCATCAGGCCATCCCGTAGAGGCAGCAGCATGTTTTCGACCCTGTCGTCATGCTGAACAAAATCGTTAAACCGGCTGATCCCGCGTGTATCTTTATCCATTTTCGCGGGATCAGTGAGTACTTTGCCACCCCATAACACATTATCTGCAACAATGAAACCGCCTTTCCGCAGACGGGGGAAAACCATGTTGTAGTAATTCAGATAGTTGGGTTTATCAGCATCAATAAACACCAGGTCCCAGGTTTCATCAAGACCCGGAATAATCTCCAATGCGTCGCCGATATGCAGGATAATGCTCTTTTCAAGCCCCGCCAGCCTGATGAATGACCGTATTATCTCCTCCTGCTCAGGGTTGATCTCAATGGTGTGCAACACGGCCCCGGCGGTCTCAGAAGGATCCGCAGGAAAAAGATCCAACGCCTTAGCCATGTTGATGGCAGAATAGCCGGTGAAGGTGCCAATT
>CAIYQH010000566.1 GCA_903928285.1 uncultured Bacteroidales bacterium | reverse complement strand
CCGGCTTCCTTGAACAGTAAAACCAGTTACACAACCTCCGTAACGCTTGCACCGGTTACTCCTTCAGAAGCTACCTTTGAAGAAATTACGCTTGCGAATGCTACCTGTTTAGGTTCTACAGGTTTAATCCCGGGAACACCAGCAGAAGCTGATTTTAATGACGAAGCCCCGGCATCCGCAGTTAGTGCGGCAGTGCTTGCACCGGTCACACCAAAAGAGGCCGATTTTGAAGAGGTGAATGATAACACCGACTGTATCTCAACGATAGAACTGGCACCGGTTACCCCCGCTTGTGCTGAATTCGAAGAGCAACTTTAACCTCAATATATTTTCCTTACCTGTTTCTGTTATTGGAAAGAGGCCGGAATTCCGGCCTCTTTTGTCATTTACACAGGTTTGCCGGTATAACGCGCTATTCGTTGTAGAATTCACGAAGCGCACCAAAGTAACTGGCGTTCCATCCATCCACGAAATCGTCGAATTCCTCATCCGGGATATTGGTGTGGCTAAGTTCAACAGAGGTGCCGGTTCCCTTTTCGTGCAGGATGATCTTCACAATCGATTCCTCTTCCTGGTCGCCGAAATACCATTGCTGAACAATGGACTTGTCCTTCTCAAACGAGATGTTTCTCCCGGCAATGCTGCCATCCCAGAGAGAAAACTCCGAGCCCGGCTCTGTTGACATTTCTGCAGGTTCGCCCGTCCAGAGCTGCAATGTAACCGGGTTGGTAAGAGCGTTGAATACATCTTCCGGGGGAGCCGGAAGATAATAGTATTTTTTGAATTCTTTCATAACTGCCGTTTATAGTGTTAATAGTCACGATTTAAAGGTCATGAGATTTCCCTTCTTGCCCCTCAATTCCAGATCGCCATACAGGATAAATCCGCTATAAAGATAATGGATTTTCCATCAACCATGTTATCCTGAAATTTGGTGCGAGACCTGGTCCTGGTTTGACTATCGGGACCCTGGCGTGATACCAGGAAAAGGAAAAGCAAATCATGCTGGCAGATGCGATCCGTTTGATTTGTAATCCGGCCTTGCAAGAAGTATTTCTTCCTATCTTTGCAGCAGAAAAAAAACCCGCATTTCAGTTTTCCTTAGTATAAACTGAAAAACCTGCAAACCGGTAAATATCCAACGCAAAAACATGTTCCAAGGGGTTATGAAAACCAATCTTTTTTACCTCATTTTCGCGGCTGTCCTTCTTTTTACATTAAGTTCCTGCACGGGAACCACAAAGAAAAATGAGGGCAAAGATGCCAATTCCACTGTTTCCTTTATTGAGGGGTATATTGTCAAACCCTCGGTAATTGATGAAACAATCCTGATCTCAGGCACCCTGAGGGCTTTCGAAGAGACCGTATTGATGCCTGAAGTTTCGGGGCGTGTAGTAGGGTTAAACCTGCCGGAGGGACAATTTGTTAAAAAAGGCACCCTGCTGGTAAAGATTTTCGACGGGGAGTTGCAATCGCAGCTGAAAAAGGCGCAAACCCAGCTCGAGATTGCCGGGCAGACCCTATCCCGGCAGACAGAACTGCTGAAGGTTGACGGCATCAGTCAGCAGGAGTACGACCAAACCCGGCTGCAGGTCAACTCCATCAAAGACGATATAGAACTGCTGAAGGTGCAGATATGCAAAACTGAAATCCTGGCGCCCTATGATGGGGTAATCGGGTTACGGAACCTCAGTCCTGGCGCTCAGATCACCCCTGCCACAGCGGTTGCCACCATCCGCGAAAGCGACAAGCTGAAGCTTGATTTCGCCGTTCCGGGAAAATACAGCCAGATGATCCACCCGGGTACCAAGGTGAAATTTTCGGTTGAAGGGGATGATAAAAAATTCGAGGCACAGGTTCTGGCCACCGAAGAGGGTATTGAGCTCAACACCCGCAACCTGAAGGCCAGGGCCGTTGTCGACACCCATAGCCCATCGCTTGTGCCGGGGGCCTACGCCAACGTGGAGCTGCGGCTGAATGAAGATCACAACGCCCTGATGATCCCCACCCAGTCGATCATTCTCCAGGAAAGGAATAAACAAGTAATCGTCTGCAAAAACGGGAAGGCGGTCTTCACCAAAATTAAAACCGGTGTCAGGAAAGCTTCGGACATCGTGGCGACAGAGGG
>CAIYQH010000565.1 GCA_903928285.1 uncultured Bacteroidales bacterium | reverse complement strand
TCAGGGTGATGGCCAGCACCCCGGCGAGGTAATACTTGGCACTCCCCTGTGTCGCTCCTGCCATTGGTTTCACCGGATTTAATTTCTTTTTCACCTCTTTTTTCTGGTTGTTCATCGGGCTATTTTTGATTTGAGCGGGCAATTTCTTTAGTTCACGAAAATACAAAGATCTGGCAACTTCAATTATTTTTCAGGAAAAATTCAGGACAAACAGGATGAATGAGCCAGGGGAGAGAGAGATTGCCAGCCGTGAGTTGCTGAAAAACAGGCAAAACACCTATCCTGCTTTTATAGCTCATTGAATAAAAATATATCTTTGCAATTCACCCCGGTATCATGAAAACAACCATCCTGTTTTTTGCTTTACTATTTGTCTGGTCCGCGTCGGTTATGGCGCAGGAACCATCCCCCGAGCCGGCAGTATCCCGCGAGGAGGGGACAAAACTCATTGTTGACAACATATCCCCAAAACTCAACCTCAACAAGGTTCAAAAGGATTCGCTGATGATTATCTTCAGGCGGTTTATGGAGGATGTTCAGACCTACCACGCCCAGAGCAACCCCAAGGTCTTTGCCTTTATGATCCAAAACCGGGATGGAAATGTGAAGAAACTCCTCCGTGACTCCCTGAAATACGACAAGTACCTGCTCGTACTGGAGGATATCAAAAACCAGCCGATACCCATCCATGATTCAAGGCAGCAAAACAACCAGGGCAGCCCTCACAGGACCAGGGGCAGCAACGGCATGGGGTCCGGCATGGGCCGGACCTATTAATGACGGATCAGAAGGTTATTCCGGAAGATAATGGCATTGTCCTTCTTCACCATGATGATGTAGTTGCCATCGGGGAGCGCTGAAGAATTCAGATCAACGGTCTCATCTCCCTTCACTTCGGCCACGGGATGTGTCAGCATCCGGTTCCCAACGAAATCAACGATCTCAAGTTCAATCCCGGTTTCCGACCACTCCCCGAACTGAACATGGAGTACATTACTACCAGGATTCGGGAATACTTTTATTGATCCGAAAGCAGTACCGACCGGTGTCGGGTTCGGCCCGTTGATGGTGAAATTGTTATCGCTGAAGTCGGCCAGGGGAGCTGATCCGGTATTGGAAACAGCCAGAATCCTGACCTTATAGTCATTTCCGGCGGGAATGGTAGCGGGAATTGCCCAGTAACAGGAACCGGTGCTCGGGGTCGAGGCATTAATCAGGGAATAATAGGCTCCCCCTTTCCAGAGTTCAATGCGTACATTCCAGGTGATATTGTCTATCCAGGTGATGATGTGCGTCGATCCCCTAAGCCATGTTTCCCCGCCGTTGGGGGATGTGACGATGATGAAACTTCCCTGGAGGATCGAAAAATTGTTGTCGCTGAAGTCGTAACTGGCCGAGGAACTGAGGCCGATGACCTTGATCTTGTAGTCGTTCCCGGTTCCCACAGTTGCCGGGATCACCCAGTTGAAGGGACCTGCCGTTGAACTGCAGAGAACCGAGTTGAGTACCCCGCCCTTCCAGAGTTCAATCCTGACATATTCAGCAGTGGCATCAATCCAGGTGATGGGATAAGTGCCCCCCACATACCACATTTCTCCGCCATTGGGAGAGATGACCGTAAGCGGGGTGGTTCCTATGGAAAAGTTTGCGTCGCTGAAATCATAAACCGTGCTGGTTGTGCCTGCGATGGTGCTGACATTCATGATCTTGATCTTGTAATCATTCCCGGAAACGGTTGCGGCCGGAATCGCCCAGGTGAACGAGCCGGTTGAAGGGGTTGAGGGGGTGATCAGCAGGTTAAACACACCACCCTTCCATAATTCAATGCGAACATTATCACAGATGTTACCCGTCCAGGTGATCAGATGGGTCGATGCTTTCTGCCATAGCTCGCCGCCATTGGGCGAAACCACCGTCAGGATTCCACCGCTGATGGTAAAGTTGCCATCGCTGAAATCATACCCTGTTGCCGAACTTGCCAGGAGGGTTACCTTGACCTTGTAAGTACTGGCCGGTATCAGGCTTGCGGGCGGAATCCAGGTGTAGGAGGTCATGGATGCCGGTACCTGGCTGCAAATGGTCAGGCAAAAGGCATTGTCCTTGTATAATTCGATTTTCAATGCACCCGCGGTATTGCTTGATATCCACGTGATGGCATAGGGACATCCTATGGTCCAGTTTTCACCGCCGTTTGGCGTTACCACGGTCACCAGGCTGGTGCTGAAGGCCGGAATCGAAAGGAGGGCAATCAACAGG
>CAIYQH010000564.1 GCA_903928285.1 uncultured Bacteroidales bacterium | reverse complement strand
GATAAATTCTTCTCCATCATAGCGCACGACCTGAGGAACCCCTTCAATGTGTTCCTGGGCTTTACAGAAATAATGGTTGAAGAGTTGTCAACCTTGTCGCCCGATGAACTGAAGAACATTGCCCTGAATATGAGGAAATCGGCAGTCAATATATACCGGTTGCTCGAAAACCTGCTTGAATGGTCGATGTTGCAAAGAGGGGTTACGAATTTCAATACCGGAACCATCCTGTTGAAACCAACTGTGATGGATTGCACAGCATTGATCATTGAACCTGCAAACCGGAAAAATATTGAGTTATGTTACGATATCCCCGGGGAAACTGAGGTGGAGGCCGATGTTCATATGCTGGAAACGGTTGTACGGAACCTGGTTTCCAACGCGGTAAAGTTTACGAAACCGGGCGGGAAGGTAACAATATCAGTTGAATCACAACCTGGCAGCTCCGTTAAAATATCAATCAGGGATACCGGTATTGGCATGAGCCGGCAGCTGATGGATAACTTATTCAGGCTTGATGTACAGACAAACAGAAGAGGTACCGGAGGTGAACCTAGCACAGGGCTCGGACTGATTCTCTGTAAGGATTTTATTGAAAAACACGGGGGTGAATTGTCGGTTGAAAGCGAGGAGGGAAAGGGTACCGTGTTTTCCTTTACGATTCCTGGTAAATCTGCTGTCCCTCTTACGCCTCCGGTTTAATCAAAACCTCCCAGGTAACCTCCATCGCTTTTTTATAAACATAGGCAACGCCGCAATACCGTTCCTGAGATAGCTGTACTGCCTTTTTCAGTTGTGCGATATCGAGATCCTTTCCCGAAAATTCAAAAACAAGATGCATGTTTTCATAATGTTTCGGATGTTCCTCGGTAACGTCGGCCGATACCCGGATATCGAGCGAGGCAAACTCTACCCGCATTTTTTTCAATATTGAAACGACGTCCATGCCGCTGCACCCGGCAATGGAGGCCAGCATCAGTTCCTTCGGACGCGCGCCCTTATCTTCGCCGCCTACGGCAGGATGGGCATCCATAATCACATGATGCCCGCTCACCGTGGCATCGAACATCATATTCCCCTTCCAGGAAGTTTCTACTGAACTTTTCATAGTTGGTTTCTCTAATAGGTTAAAGTTGTAAAGTTACGGCTTATTTGTAAAGTCCGGTATTTCCCATTGGGTACCTTCTCCCGTTCAGCTATCCGGAAATGTAAAAGGCTGCCTTCTTTACAAAGACAGCCTCTTACCGATTTTCACCTTTTGCAAGGGTTTACGGGTGAACTATTCAATTACCAGTTTCTGAACGGTAGTCTCCTTTTCAGTTTGCACTTTTACCAGGTAAAGTCCTTTGGGAAAACCGGTCATGTCGATCTTCTCTGCAGATGAAGGGAAGATGCACGATTGCTGCAGCATCTTCTTTCCCTGCATATCCGTAATAACCGCTGTTGCCTCTTTAACGGGTTGTCCGTCAAGGCGAAGTGTAAATATTCCGGTTGAAGGGTTAGGCGTAATAACAAGTTTCATGCCGTTTTGTAAATCGGCAATGCCCGAAGGACCGTCGAAATGAATATGACGCGTACTGACGGCAGGGGTAGTGCATGGGCTCTGAGCGGAAGCGGTGAGGGTGAGGGTGATATTACCACCGGTTTTATCGGCAATACTGGGAAAATAATGTCCCGAAAGCATGGTTGCATCGCTGAAGGTGCCGGTTCCCGAAGTTGTCCAGAAAATGGCTGAATAGTGGGAGGCGATTCCGTTGTAAGGAACCTGGGTTGTTACATAGGGGCAAATGGTGTCGGTGCCTGCCGCTGCAGTTGCCGGCTCATTGATGGCCACATTGGTAAAGGCATCGGTAAACAGGGAGCCATCTGTTACGTGAACATTATACTGGGTGGCTACTAACGGCGAAACAACAGGGTTTTGTTGCGTGGAGGTGAACCCTGCAGGCACGGAGGTCCAGGAAAAGCTGTAATTCCCGGTACCTCCTGCTGGAAAAACATTCAGCTGAGCGGTCTGACCGGCGCAGATCAGGGAAGGATTAGCACTGGCCGTAGCAGTCAGAGGAACCATGGTGACCGTAACCGTCACAGAGTCCTTTTTGGTTGAACCGCCATCGTTTACATTGACCAGGTATTTTGTGGTGACCGTTGGTTGAACGGTAGGATTCTGTGCACCTGAGGTAAAGCCGGCCGGTTGCGAGGTCCATGAATAGGTGTAAATACCGGATCCTCCCGATGCGATTGCATTCAGCTGGGATGACTGGCCGGTGGTAATTGATGTTGGGTTGGCGCTTGCTATAACCGTAAGGGGAGCCGGGATATTCACAGTAACCGTGGTGTTGCCCTGGGCTGTTCCCGACCCGTCACTAACCGTAACGGTGTACTGTGTGGTGACTGTCGGGTAAACAATGGGACTTTGCTGGGTAGAGCTGAAACCGGCTGGCGAAGAGGACCATGAATAAGTATAGGTGCCTGTTCCTCCCGACGGGGCGGCATTCAATTGTGAAGAACCCCCCTGGTTGATGGTGGAAGGGTTTGCCGTAGCCACAACGGCAAGCGGAAGGACGAGGTTCTCCTGGATGGTGATGTTTTCCAGCTTGGTGTTGGGCTCTCCGACAGTAATGGCTGCATAAAGGATAACATTCCCGGTGCCGGCTACCGGAGCGGTCCATGTGAACGACCAGGAAGATGTTCCGGAAGAACTTCCGGCTGAAGTGTGGGTCACATATTTTGTCCCGCCAACAAGTTTGCTGCCCGTACCGGCTGCCAAAACACCCAGTTGGGTTCCCGATGCATTCTGCGGAGACAGTTCAAATCCCTTCTTGCCGGTTCCTGTCGCAGTGACCGTAACCGTATAGGATGTTCCGCCAACATATCCGGTAGGTGGAATATTGGAGGTGATCCAACCACTTACTGTGACTGCCGATCCGCCGTGGCAACTCACGCAGTTATGGCCATCGCCCGGGGAGCCGGTATAACCTGATGGAGCACCGCTCGAGTGCGCAAAAACAGGGGTCGTAAAGGTGACGGTTACGAATAAAATCACCATCATCATTGCAAAAAATCGTAAGGCCTCTTTTTTCATAATTAGATCAGATTTTGTTTGACATTAAGTGGGTTAATTGTTAAATATTTAACAAAAATATATGATTATCCGACATATTTCATTGTTATTTTATTAACAATCATCAAGATACATAATACATATGTTACACATGTCATATCTGTCGCGGAATTGGGATATCTGTTTAGAGTTGATCTAAATTTCTGTTCCTCCGTAAAACGACCAGCTTCGGGCATCCGGTACTCTGTAAATCCAAATTTCTGATAATGATTTCACAATGACCGGTAGCAAATTAGGAGGCAGAGACGAGGGTTAATCAAGGAAACGGCAGGATTACGGTGGGTAGGGGAGAATGGATTCCGCCTGAGATATCAAGGGAGAGGCGGGAAGGGGATAAAAAAATACCCCGCAGCGAACCGCAGGGTATTTTGTAAATGGTATAATTTGTTGCTGAAACAGCTAACGGGGATTAGTCGATAATGAGCTTCCGCACACAGGATTCCTTGTCTGTCTGGATTCTCACCAGGTAAAGTCCTTTGGGGTACCCTGTCATGTCGATCTGCTGAGGCCCGGAGGATGCGCTGGTAAAGACATTTTGCAAAATCCTTTTTCCCTGCATGTCGGTTATCACCACGGTGGCATCTTTGACCTCAGATCCGCTGATACGGATTGAAAACTGTCCTGTAGAGGGATTTGGGGAGATCGAAAGGTCGATCAAATTCTGCATATCGGCAATCCCGGTCGGGCCATCAAAATGGATATGCCTGACACTGGTAGCGGGTGTTGAGCAGGGCGACAGTGCCGAAGCGGTAAGGGTGAGGGTGATGTTGCCGCTGGTTTTATCGGCAATGCTCGGAAAGTAAACTCCGTTCAGCGCGGTTGCTGCACTGAAAGTACCGGTTCCTGATGTGGTCCAGAGAACGGATGAATAATTTGAAGCAGTGCCGTGCAGGGGAACCTGGGTGGTTACGTAAGCGCAGGAGGTGTCATTCCCGGCAGCAGCCGTGGCAGGCTGATTCACGGTAACATTGGTGGATGGATCTGCCGATTGGGTGCCATCGCTGACATGAACAAAATATTGAGTCGCAACGGTTGGCGAAACCACCGGGTTGGCAAGGGTGGAGGTAAAACCGGACGGAACGGAGGTCCATGCATAGGTATAAGTTCCGCTGCCGCCTACCGGAAAAACATTGAGCTGCGATGTTTGACCGGAGCAAATGGTGGACGGGTTCGCTGAAGCTGTGGCGGTAAGCGGCACAGCGGTAACGGTTACGGTAACCGAATCCTTCTTGGTCTGGGTGCCATCATTGACATTTACCAGGTATTTCGTAGTGACCGCAGGCTGACAGGTCGGGCTCTGGGCACCGGAGGTAAAACCTGCTGGCTGCGAAGTCCATGAATAGCTGTAGATGCCCGATCCGCCTGAAGCGATGGCATTTAATTGTGAGGTCTGGCCGGAGGTAATGGCTGTCGGACTAGCGGTTGCGATAACGGCAAGCGGAGCGGGGATGGTTACAGTCACAGTGGTACTCCCAGTGGCCGATCCGCTGCCATCACTTACGCTGACATTATATTGTGTGGTTACGGTAGGGGAAACAACAGGGTTTTGGATTGCCGAAGTAAACCCGGCGGGTAACGAGGTCCAGGAATAGGTGTATGTGCCGGTGCCTCCCGATGCCGTGGCATTAAGCTGCGAGGAGTTCCCCTGGACAATCGTTGATGGGTTTGCCGTGGCAACGACGGCTAAAGGCAGTGCGGAATACTCGTTGACAACGATATTTTCCAGTTTGGTATTGGGCTGGGAAACAACAGCAGCCATGTAAAGATGAACAGGACCGGTACCTGCGGCAGGGGCCGTCCAGGAAAAAACCCAGGTCGATGTACCGGAAGATGCGCCGGCAGCGCTGTGGGTCACATACTTTGTTCCTCCCACGAGTTTGCTGCCCGTTCCGGCAGCCAACGTACCCAACTGGGTTCCGGTTACACTCTGCGGTGAAACTTCAAACCCCTTTTTACCTGTACCGGTAGCCACCACAGTGATCGTATAGGTAGTGCCGGCAGTATATCCCTGTGTTGGAACATTTGTTGTAATCCAGCCGGTAACATTCACAGCTGACCCACCATGGCAGCTGGTACAATTTTGCCCGTCTCCGGGTGATCCTGTATAGCCTGCCGGAGCGCCGTTGGAGTGCGCAAAAACACCAGAGGTCAAGGCAACCGAGAAAATCAGGGTGCCGATTAAAAAGGTGAAAAATCGTAATGACTCTTTTCTCATTTTTTTTTCGGATTTTGGGTTAAACAACTCATTTAAATCACTATTAAGTGCAAAAATATGGAAATTATAATCAACATTGATTGTTATGCAATTCACAATCAATTAAATATAAGGGAAATATATTGCATGCTGTATGTCAGGTATGCCTTTCATTCAGGTGTTTAGATTACTTCTAAATTTTTTTACGGTTGTTTTTCAATCACAGGCAGGATTGAAATCTTTGTAATTTTAATGGATGAAATTCCGAAATAGCCGAAATGGTAAGCTTTTCCGGAATAAATCAGGGTGCCTGCCCCGGATTGTTAAATGTAAAACAGTATTTTTTAACTATCCCGGGTTTCCCTGTGGAGGCATCCGAACCAGGGGGCAAATTTCACTTTTCAGCCAGTTCTCAAATTGATTGCTAACAATAAACACTCCTGCATAGTTTCGCAAACGCATGCTGTCAGGCTGCTTGAATATTGACATAATAGATTGGTTTTTATGCAGCGGTTTCCCGATGAAACTATTTGAGTATGGCATCTGAAAATCCTGCCAAAACGATCTTCAAATAGATAAATAATGCAACGGCAAAAGTTCCTTTCTTTTGTAAACTCTCTGGATTTTCGAATATTTCCGGTTCATATTCAGTTCATATTTACAGCTCCATGCCCAATGCAAGGCACATCCCGTTTCCCTTTTTTGCTTTTATCCTTCCCGTCAGTCTAACCCTCCTCTAAGGCTTGTCTAATCTGGCACCCTGTAAGACAACGCTGATAAACACCCTGAAAAGATTGCCGGGGAGCTTAAATCAGCCGTTGAAAATTTGTTAAAATAAGCGTTCATGAAGGAAAGAGGAGGTATAATTGCGTAAATTTGCAGGTTATAATCCTTTCAGCCATGGACGATTTATCAACGCTCAGGAACCTTGTTCTTGCGCCGTATATCCTCAAAGCAACAGCCCTGATCGGGATCAGGCGAAAAGTCGGAGGTAACCAGTTCCGGCATGTTTTTGCAACACTCGGTATATTGCTTGATTATAAGTTATTTCATGATGCCATCCTGCTGAAGGCCTCCCTGTTGCATGATTTCCTGGAGGATTTGCCGGCCTCCCAGGTCGACGAAATCCGCTATATCGACCAGGACGGCGCGCAGGTTGTGGAACTTGTGCTTGAAGTGACCCAGCAGCCGGGAGAACTCAAACGCGACTATCTGAAGCGTGTACTGGAAACAGGATCGGTAAATGCAAAAATTCTGAAATGTGCCGACAGGATCAGCAACCTCACCGATCTGCACCTCGACACCCATACCAGCGGCAAGATCTCCGAATACCTTGATCAGACTGAAATGTTTCTTCTTCCCATGGCCCTTGAGGTGAATGCAAATATGTACATCGAACTTTCCGACCTGGTAGCCCGCCGGCGTGCCTTATGCAGTGCGTGAGGCAATCATTGGAACATTAACGGACAGAATTTGGGAACCTTTGCCGACAGGATCATAGGATTCAACGAAACGCTCGATTTTTCAGGGACTTTGCCCGGGGGCATCAGGATCATGAACCCCTTCAGGGATAATGAAAATATTCTTCCCATCTCTTCCGCCTTTTATCAAAAATATTACAATGATCAGCGTCCCCGCCATCTGATCCTGGGGATCAACCCGGGGAGATTCGGGGCCGGGGTCACCGGGATTCCCTTTACCGACCCGAAGCGGTTGATTGAAAGATGCGGACTTGCCTATCCCGGGGAATTGAAACATGAACCATCCTCCGTTTTCGTGTATGAGATGATCGATGCCTTTGGCGGACCGGTTGCCTTCTACGAAAAATTTTATATCAATTCGGTTTGCCCACTGGGCTTTACCGTTACCGGGAAGAATGGGAAGGAGGTGAATTGCAATTATTATGATTTTCTCCCGGCAGATCTGCCTGCCGTACCCGATCCCGTTTACGATTTCATCGTTGACAATATTCAAAAGCAAATCGCGATGGGAATTGAAACAGATATTTGTTTTTGTTTCGGCAATGGTAAAAATGAAAAATTTCTTCGGAAACTAAACGACGAATATCATTTTTTCGGGCAGGTTATTGCGCTCGAACATCCCCGGTTTGTGATGCAGTATAAAGCCATGTCGAAACAGTTTTATATCGACAAATACCTTTGTGCGTTTAAGCAAATAAACGGCTGAAGGGCTCCTCAGGAGATAAATTTTGATCCATCAGCACGATTTCCGGAGAATCATTTTTAGGGGAATTCACCAGCTTTGAAACCGGGTAGGCCTCCATCTGGTCAGCGGGAAAGGGTTTAAGCAGCGCAAAAAGCAACGGATCAGGACGTGGCGACAACCATCGCTGCTCCTCCTCCCGCGGGATGATGACGGGCATCCGGTCATGGATCCCCGCCATCAGTTCATTTGGAGT
>CAIYQH010000563.1 GCA_903928285.1 uncultured Bacteroidales bacterium | reverse complement strand
TGAGTTTCTCAAATAACCAGATCACCGAGGTCTCCAGTAACGAATTTATTGTCGGGCTGGGATACCGCTTTAAAGGGATCAAATTGAATTTCTCGGGGGCATCCTCCGGAAGCAAGAAGTCGAAGACCAACAGCGACCTGAATGTCAAACTCGACTTTTCCATCCGGAAAAACAAAACAGTGCTGCGACAGATCGTCCAGGACCTTAACCAGATTTCAGTAGGGCAGCAGGTTACCTCCATTAACTTTTCGGCTGACTACAACCTGAGTATCAGGTTCAACGTTCGCTTTTATTTTGACAAGGTTATCAATTCCCCCTATGTCTCAAATCAATACCGCACTTCCAACACCAAGGGAGGAATTGCGTTGCGGTTTACCCTGGGGCAGTAACCCCCTGACCTGAAAAATACACCGGCTGAAGAGCCGATAATTATTCGGGATTGGTATAGTCCATTGAAAAAAAACATGTATTTTTGAACAAACATTAAAAAAGAATTATCTATGAACGTTCCAGCAAATCTCAAGTACACGAAGGACCATGAATGGCTGAAGGTTGATGGTGCATATGCATTTGTAGGCATTACCGATTATGCCCAGCACGAATTGGGAGATATCGTTTTTGTAGAGGTGGATACCGTTGGTGAAACCCTCGGGAAACATGAATCATTCGGAACCATTGAGGCGGTCAAGACTGTATCGGACATGTTTATGCCAGTTTCAGGGGAGATATTGGAATTCAATGAAGAACTTACAACCAAGCCCGAAACCATCAACGAGGATCCCTATGATAACGGCTGGGTTGTTAAAATTAAATTTTCTGATGCGGGTGAAATCGCCGGATTACTTGATCCGGCCCAGTATCAGGCGCTGATTCAGGCCTGATTCCGTTCATACTCCAACGGATTTCCTGCGGACATACCAAAATAACCGTTAGGCTATTGATTGGATTATGTTCCCTTTTGTAATGTCCTTCCGGGGAAATAATTCTGCCAGAAACAGGGTTTTTCAGATGTTCCCTTCACTCGTTTTCTTACAGATGATAGTACTGTATTTCAGTAATCAATCCGATGGAAAAACCGGTAAAGCGCTTAAACAGGATCAGGAATACCAGTGTGAAAGGGTCGAAACACCGGGAGTCGCCGCGCACCCCGGGAAGTCTGGAAAACTTCCTTTATCCCCTCTCTGTCTTTGTTTTTGCGCTTATTTTGTATGGAAACACCTTCAGCCATTCCTATGCCCTGGATGATGATATCGTTTCCAGGAAGAATGTCTTTGTCAGCCAGGGTTTTAAAGGAATTCCCATGCTCTTCGCCAAAGGTTTCCTGTATGGGTTTAACCAGCATAACGATCAGTCGTACCGTCCCGTATCATTGTTTACAATGGCTGTGGAGGTTGGTATCTGGGGCGAAAACCCAAAGACACACCATTTTTTCAATGTATTCTTTTACGCACTGGCCTGTATGCTTTTCTTTTTCTTGCTGCGAAGGTTGTTTCAGCAATACCCGGCCATCATCTCCCTGATCATCGTTTTGCTGTTCACGGCACATCCTGTTCATACGGAAGCGGTGGCGAATTTTAAAAGCAGGGATGAGGTGCTGAACCTTCTGTTTCTGATGGGTCTGATGCTGGTATTATTCCGGTTTACTGATACCCGTAAAAAGAGGTACCTGGCAGCAGGGTTGGCTTGCTTTTTTCTGGCCCTTCTCACCAAGGAACAGGCCATAACTTTCCTGTTGCTCATTCCTCTTGTGATGTGGTTTTTTACAGATACCGGATGGAAACGTATCCTGGCAATCACAATACCTTTTGTCTGTGTTGCCGCTATTTACGCACTGATCCGATGGTCGGTACTGGATGTGGTAACTTTCGGGGAAAAGATAACGGTAGTCAACAACGCTCTTGCAGCAGCCACCAGTTCAGCCGACAGGTTTGCCACGGTCATGCTGATCATGGGAAGGTATGTCTTGCTTCTGGTCTTCCCCCATCCGCTGAGTTATGATTACTCCTTTAACCAGATCCCCATCGCTTCACTGGCCAATGGTTGGGTGATCCTGACCATCCTTGCGTTCGCCGCGGGAGGTATTTATGCCGTTGGCCGCTTCCGGGCAAAGGATATTCACAGTTTCGGCATAATCTTTTTTATCATTACCATGCTGGTGGTTTCCAATCTCTTTATCCTGATAGGGTCGACCCTTGGCGAACGGTTTTTACTGATCCCTTCGGTGGCCTTTTGCTTGAGCCTTGTCTTTTTGGCGGCCAGGATTACCCGTACCGATCTACATACCGTAACCCTGCAAAAACTGACCCTTTTTACCGGCATCCTGGGAATGATCCTGCTCCTTTATACCGTAAAAACAATCACCCGCAATGGTGACTGGAAAGACAACCTTACGCTTTTCGAAGCTGATATCACATCGGCACCAAACAGCACAAGGGCACAGGCGTCGCTGGGATATACCTACCTTACCCTGTCGCAGGCGGCGGAGGATAATGCCGCAAAGCAGTCCTTTTATGATAAGAGTAAAGCGTGTTTTGAAAAAAGCCTGAAGATATATCCTGAAAACACCTATGCACTGAAAAACTATGGTTACCTGGAAATCAGGTCCGGAAAGATACCGGAAGCGAACGACCTGTATCTGAAAGCTTTCAGGCTCGATCCGCTGGACCAGGAGGTGCTGAATAACCTCAGCGCCATTGCCATTCAAAGGGAACAATATGATTCTGCCATAATATTCATGACAAAGCTGACAACCATTAATCCGGGGAATGCAAGTCTCCTGAGCGACCTTGGCGTGGTATTCCAGCGTAATGGAATGAATGACAAGGCCATTGAATACCAGAAAAAATCGCTAAGCGTCGATCCTTCACGGATGGCTACCTACGATAACCTGATCGGCGTTTACACAAACCTGGGCGATACGGCCGATGCCAGGTATTACCAGGAACAGAAAGTTCAAAATGCCAGATAACCTTGTTTACCCTTGACCCGGTCTGAAAAAATCCAGATACCCTCATGAGCATAAAGAAAAAAAAGGAGATCCAGATGCCCGCTGTTGATCATGCTGAAGTTGAAAAAAAACAGGGACCCTATGAAAATCCTGATTTTTCCTATACGGCCTCGGCACAAAAACGACTGTTCGTTTTTGTTTTCATCCTGGTCAACCTGTTCTTTTCAGCCTATTACCTTGATATCTGGCTGACACCCAATTCTGTCACCCGTGCGCTGCCGGTTTTATCGTTGTATAACAACGGCAGCCTTGTTATTGACAAGTATAAGGATTATACAGGCGATATCAGTCTGGTGAAGGGACATTATTATTCCGACAAGGCTCCTTTTGCCACCCTGGTCACCTATCCGTTTTACCAGTCCGCCAGGCGGGCAGGCTGGGAGGGGTTTGATTCGGCAACGGTTTCGCGTTACCCGATCCATATCTGGGAATATACGGGGATGCAGGATGGCCGGCGTTTTGTGTCTCCCGAGATTTCTTCTGTACTGGCCCTGGGAAGTTTCATCACCGGTGTCATTCCCTTTGTGCTGATCATCCTGGTTACCTTTTTGTCGGTACGGAAAACAGGTGGATTAACCCCGGCGTTCCTGACTATGACCGTGTTTTATTCCTCTTTTGTCTTTGTCTACGCAGGAGTCTTTTTTGGCCATATCCTGGCCGGTTTTTTTCTGCTTGGAGCCTATCTCGCCCTGACAAACAAACGATACTTTTTCCTTGGCGGATTGTCGCTGGGGCTGGCTTTTACTACGGAATACACCATCGCCATCATCATCCCGGTATGGCTGCTTCAAATGGTTCTCAGCGGCAAATCCTTCAAATCCACCCTGAATTTTATGCTGGGAATGATTCCGGGCGGGCTTTTCATCTTCCTGTATAATTATGCCATTACAGGGTCGGCCTTCACGCCGTTATATACCTTCGTGGCAAATAAACAGTACCTTGGCGTTTCAAACCTTGGTTTCGGTTATCCCAGTCTGTCAGCTTTATACGGCCTCCTGTTCCCCCCGAACCGGGGACTGTTTTTTTATACCCCGGTGCTTTTGGTAGTCAGCTATTATCTGATCCTGAATGCCATAAAGAGATACAGCGGTACCACCCTGATGGAAAAGTGGTCTGGCATTGCCGCCGTCAGGGGGAATTACCTGGTAACGGCAGTAGTCCTGTACCTGTTACTGATCTCGGCCCATCTTATGTGGACCGGTGGCTGGGCCTTCGGACCGAGGCACCTCATCCCTGTGGTAATCCTTTTACTTTACGAGGCAACCTGTTACCTGTCGAAATACGCGGCAAATAAACCTGTTTTTATCCTCTTTGTTATGGCCGGACTGGTGATGACCTGGATGGCAAAATCCACCAAGCTCTATATGCTACCCGACTGGCCAGCTTATACCAATCCCTTCTTTGACATTATTGTTCCCGATTTTACCGACGGCAAGTTCAATGCCTGCAATATCCTGACCTGGAAGTGGAACATTCCTCCCGATCTTGCCAGTTATTTATGGTTGCTGCTGATGATACCCGCCTTGTGGTTGCTCGACTCCTGGAACAGGAAATTAATCAGGGTGGCCAAATCCCCGGCCAGGTAAGCAGGGCCTGGCATTGATTGATTATATTGCAGCGTAAACCAGGTTCGTGTCAGGACTTGTCGGACTGGAAATGATCGTAGATGATTTTGCCTTTTGCTTTGCCGATGGTTGCCTGGATCTCCTCCAGGGAGGCTAACCTGATATTTTTCACCGATTTAAACTTCCACAACAGTTTCTGGTTGATGGTAAATCCGATCCCCGGGATCTCCTCAAGCTGCGGAGCCATGGCGGTCTTCTCGCGGCGCTTGCGGTGATGCGTAATTCCAAAGCGGTGCGCTTCATCGCGCATCTGCTGGATGATTCTCAGCGTCTCTGATTTCTTGTCAAGATACATCGGGAAGGAATCGTTGGGATAGTAAATCTCCTCCAGTTTCTTTGCAATCCCGATTACCGTCATCCTGCCGGTAAGTCCCAGTTTTTCAATACTTTTCAGAGCGGCGCTCAGCTGGCCTTTACCCCCGTCGACGATGATCAGCTGGGGCAGGGGTTTCTCCTCCTCAAGCAGCCGCTTGTACCGGCGGAAAATGACCTCTTCCATCGAGGCAAAGTCATCGGGCCCCTCCACTGTTTTGATGTTGAAATGACGGTATTCGCTTTTATCAGGCCTGGCGTTGATAAAGCATACCATTGCCGCCACGGGACTGGTACCCTGGATATTTGAATTGTCAAAACATTCAATCCTGGCAGGGACCTCGGTCATCCGGAGGTCTTTCATCATGGTATCGAGGATTCGCCGCGATTTATGTTCCGGATCCACCAGCTCCTTTTGTTTTTCCTTTTCCAGCTGGTAATAACGAACATTACGCTCCGAAAGTTCCAGCAATTTCTTCTTATCGCCGATTTTAGGCACGGTAAAAGTAAGTCCGGGGATCTCGTAATCCATTTTGAACGGAACGATGATTTCGGGCGATACGCTTTCAAACCGTTGCCTGATCTCGGTGATGGCAATCGAAAGCAGCTCTTCGGGGGTTTCATCCAGCTTTTTATGCAGTTCAATCGTATGTACCTGGATGATGGCTCCGTTCATCACCTTCATGAAGTTGACATAGGCCAGGAGTCCTGCCGAGGCGATTGAAAATACATCCACATCGTTGATGGAGGGGTTTACAACGGTTGACTTGCTCTGGTATTTGTCGAGCAGGACAAGTTTCTCCTTGACATAATGGGCCTTTTCAAACTCCTGTGTTTCGGCGTAGCTCATCATCAGCTCGCGGAGCTGCCGGGCAACGGTGGTGATGTTTCCCTTGATGATCTCACGGATGGCCAGGATCGATTTATCATAATCTTCGGAGCTCTGATGACCTTCGCAGGGACCTCTGCAATTCCCGATATGATATTCGAGGCAAACCCTGAATTTCCCTGCTTTGATATTCTTGTCGGAAAGCACCAGCTGGCAGTTCCGCAGCGGATACAATTGCCTGCTAAGTTCCAGCAGGGTGTGCATCAGCCTGACATTGGCATAGGGGCCAAAATAGACAGATCCGTCGCGGATCATGTGGCGTGTGGCAAAGATCCGCGGGAATGGCTCGTTCCTGATGCATATCCAGGGAAAGGTCTTGTCGTCCTTGAGGGCCACATTATAATGCGGCTGGTACTTTTTGATCAGGTTGTTTTCGAGCAGCAAGGCATCCTGCTCGGTTTCCACCACGATATATTTGATGTCGGCAATCCGTCGCACCAGCATCTGTATCTTTCCGCTGATGGAGTTGATCTTGGTAAAATAGGAGCTGACCCTTTTTTTTAAATCCTTGGCCTTACCGACATAGATGATCTTGTTCTTGTCATCGAAATATTGATAAACCCCCGGCTTGTGCGGCAGGTTTTTCACAATGGATTCAATGTGCGAGAAATACTTGTTCAGCGATCCGGCCACGATTTTTATGGGATTTTCGATGCAAAGATATCTGATTTTTACATCGGAACTTCAGTCCTCTGTGGTAGCAAACCCCGGTCGGTCATGTCAACGCGGTCAGCGAACGGCTGAAGATCGGGGATCAATGAAAAATCTTGGCAGCATCCCGGTATCCGGATTTGGCGGTATACCAATCGGTGAACTGGACGCCCGACGACTGCGCCCATGAGGCAAAGTGCGTAAACCCCTGGATGATCGGGATATGTTCGGAGGTGTAGTCGAATTTTGCAGGCAGGTTAATCGCCCAGGGCAGGTTGGAGGATGTTTTATAGTACCGTCCGGTTGTTGCGCTGGAATTGTCGTTTCCGGTTCCGAAAAGGGTGATATCCGCCTTTGAAGTGGGTGGGTGATCCGGCAGGTGGACCTCCACAGAGCGGGTCATGTTTTTAATCAGGAAGGGGTTGTAGGGCGGGGATCCAACCACCGACTGCGCCAGCGGCGATGCCAGGTGAATGTTGATTTTGACCGTATCCCCCGTACTTTTGGGTAGCGCCGGATCGGTATTGTAATAGCCGTTATTTCCCTCACGGTGGATGACATTGTTGTAGTTGTCGAAAACGACCACAACGGCTTTGGCCTGGTCATTTTCGACCCCGTTGGAAGCGTTGGAGATATAACCGTGCAGCAACGATGTGCCGGTAACAGAGGCCACCTGCCCCGGTAAAACACCGTCGATCTGGAATCCAAAACCATTGCTGAGACCTGCGCCTGCTGCCCTGACATAGAACCTGGGCTTTATATCAACCACTTTGTTCTGGGCATTGGTCACGACCAGGAACTGGTAATCCACCACCAGGTCATTCAAGTCATAATCGCCCTTTGATGGCCATAAATCTTCGAAGGCCAGTGTGCCATAGGTTGTCTGGGAAGGGTAGTAGTTGTCAAAAGCCCGCGTGGGATCGGAGGGATATTTGTCGAGATTGTCGGGAACGCCATCGCCATCGGTATCGGTGGGAGGCGGAGTGCCGCCAATCCCTTCGGGGTTGCAGGTTGAGACGGGGATGACATTGGTCCCGGAAGTTATTTTAAAAAGTTTTGCCCCATTGATGAAATTTGCGCTGGTCCCGCTGGTGAGCGTTCCCGAAGGGGTTACCATCTCAATTGACCCGGTTACCTTGCTTTGCCCGTTGATGGTGCCCGAAGTGCTGACCTTGATCTCACTCCTGCCTCCCGTACCCTGCACGTCGGTATTCTGCATATAGGTAGAGGTTGACAGCATGGAGTTGTTTTTCAGCAGCACAGTTGCCCCGCTGTTGATCGTGAGCGAGCCTGTCTCCTTCAGGTAGGCACCGTTCAGGGTAAGGTTGCCGCTGTTGAGGTTCATGTTCTGGTGAACGGTCATCTTGCAGTTGTGATACAGGGTAGCACCGCTGTTCAGGTTAAACTGGCCCGTAACGTCGATGGAACCGTTGTTGGTAAAGGTGGTATTGAGGTTGAAGTTGCCGTTTATGGCAAGCGATCCCGTTGATACAAACAGGGTTGCCGTTGAATTTACGTTGAGCCCGCCGTTCATGACCATCGAACCGTAATTCTCCAGCGACCCGTTGGGGGAAAACTGGGAATTGATCACAAAATCGGTTCCATAGTTGATGATCCTGGGAGTCGTACCGTTCATGTTTAACCCTCCCAGCAGGATGTGCGAATTGCTGTACAGGGTCAGTCTGGAGCCATTGCCCATGACCAGGCTGTTGTCCATCTGGAAGGTTCCTCCCTGGGTGACGGTAATGTTACAGCCTGTTCCCATGTTGTTGATGTTTTGCGGGTGAAAAGTGCCGCAAACATTGATGGATGCACCGCTGCTGCCAAAATTGACAGAACCTGTGAAGTTCCCGGTTACATACCAGGTGCCGTTGTTGATGGTAACGCTCTGGCTTCCTGAAAGTGTTTTGGCGGGAGTCGCCCCGCTGCAGTCAGGATCGGATGAGCTGTTCTGGCTGCTTTTGAAGAGGGTTTGTGAAAAGGTATAACTGATATTGTCGGAAACGTTGATGCTGTCAAGCTTTGAAAAGCCGGTGCCGTCTTCCGCCACTACATATATTTTCTGCTGCAGGGTTGGTATTCTCAGCGCATATTCAAAGGGGGCGAGGTAACCGGCTGCCCCCATAACCAAAAGGTTCCCTCCCATGGCAGGATTCTGATCGTAAACCGAAACCCGGTACAACGAACCGATGTTCGCCTCCTGCAGATCAACACCAATACCCAGGGTGATCAGCCGGCTCGATTCCCAGTCAAAACCGGCAGCGACCTTCAGCTTATCCATCGAAGTTACCGTATCGGTTTCCGTGGTGATGTTTTTGTGACAACTGGCCAGGATGATTAACATCAATCCCGAGATGATGACCAGAATATGAAGTTTCTTCATGTGTTGATTTTATTGGGATAAATATGAATGGACCGACAGGGTTCCCTGGATATTTACCGGTTATTCTTTAAAAGGCAGGTTGAATAGTATTTTTAAGACCAGCCATTTAATGTTCAAAAACCGTACCACATTATTTATGCTCACGCCTTCCGGATGATCTCCCCTCGCCGGCCAAGCTGGCTGACCTGAAATCAGCGGCCGATGAAGCCAAGGATCCTGAACGCTTCCATGGTGATCAGCTTTCGTGCGGCTGCAAAATCCGTAACATCCTTCTGGTCGCGCGGTTCGACCAGAGTGGCCACGAAATAGACTTTGCCGCCTGTTTCAACGTATCCCACGAACCAACCGTAATTGTTGCCATCGCGGACTGCCCATCCGGTTTTTCCGCTAAGCCTGTAATTGTCAGTGGTTTCGACAACCATGATCTCCTTCACAGCCTTCATGACGTTATGTGACAACGGGAGTGTCTCCGCGTAAAATCTCCTGATAAAACCGACCTGCTGCCGCGGCGTGATCCTTGACCTGCCTTCCAGCCAGAACCTGTCGATATTGCCGGGACCGACATCCATGGAGCCGTAACCTAGTTTTGCCAGATAGGAGTTCATCGTTTCAGAACCGATCTTCCTGGCCAACTCCTGGTAACAAGGGACGCAGGAAAGGCTGAAAGCCTCTCTCAATTTCAGATTTCTTTCCCACTCCGGGAGTTTGCGGGCATCCCCTTTCCAGAGGAAAACATAAGAGGTGTCGGTTGCGCCGGTTTCCAGGCCGATCAGGGTATTCACGATTTTAAAGGTTGATGCAGGAAGGTAACCGCTGTCCCACCTGGCGGGATTATAACCGTAGTATTCCCGGTTCGAAGTGTCGGTTATCAGGATGGTGCCTGTCATCCGGTATTTGTCAAAGAGAGCCTGCAGTTTCAGCGATGCAGCAGGCTCCTTTACCCCATTGGCGATATAGGGAACCAGGAGGGAGTCGGCTTCCCGTTTTTCCTCCGTCACGCGCTTCATCAGGTCATTGGGAACCGTGGGCGAGAGTACATACTGTTCAATTTTCCATTCCCCCTCGTGTTTGCTGATTACCCCGGAGCCCCGGCAGAGGCCCATCCTGGTTGTCAGCACCTCATCAAACCAGGCCGTTGTGCGTTCGGCATTCAGGTAGATATTGCGGTTGACAGCCTTGAATGACCAGGTGCGTCCACGGTCGAACCAGGGTTTGCACCATTGTCTGAATTCGGAGGTTGTCCAGTGTTCCGTGGCATCAGTCCCGATATATACTCCCTGCTGGCTCATGGCACCGGTATAGGCTTCGAAATTTCCGGTGGCCGCATTGTTGTGCCATTGATCCATAAAGAGATTCAATGTTGCTTTCACCTTGTCTTCCGGCTGCTGGGCAAAAACAGGCTGGCGGATATTCAGCCAGGTAACCAGGAAAAGGGCCAGGTAAGTTTTTATTTTCATAGTTTCAGTTTGATGCCGGTTTCAGGTTCCATGTCATGGGTTTTCAGGGAGAGGGGCAGGCTCCGGTTATATGGAGAATCCAAGGCAGAATATGGTATTGTTGTAATAGGGGGAATGTTTGGGCTGCAGGAGGTCGTACATAACCGACATATTGATGCCTGATTTGCGTCCGATCCTGATATTTAAACCGGCCCCGACACACCATGATCCGACATACGTATGACTGCGGATGGGTGCGTTGTCAGCGTTATACCCGCTGATATACTGATTGCTGATGCCCTGGTATTCGGTCCAAAGATAAAAAAACTTAAGCAACTGTGCCCTTGAGACGATTTTCCCGCCCCAGCCGTTGAGGTTTTGCTTATCGCCCCGCTGGTAGTTATAGATGTACGTCGGCCCTGCTCCTATACTCAGAATCTTTGGAAAGCGGTACGTAACAAGCAGGGTTATCTCGCCAAAAACCTGCCTGGTATTGACCCAGAAACCTGTTTTTATATCAAAGTCAATCCGGTCCTTCAGTGGGCGGGTGTCTTTGCGCACATGCTTCACGTCTGGTTGGGTCTGTTTTGCAGCGCTGACAGGCTCCTTTTTTCCGACGGTATCTGTATTTGACGATACTTTTTTTACAGCCACCGAAACCGTGGTCCGGGGGGGCTGTGCTGATAACCCCAGGGAAATTATCAAAAGGCTGAAAATCAATGTTATGAATTTTGCCACATTCTTTTTTTTGTAAATGTAAGAAAAAGCAAATTCGGTATAAAAAAATTACCTATTTTCGTTCATTGGTGAAAAAATATCCAACCGTTATAAAACAACATTATGAAAAACACTTCCCTGACTATTTTTGCAATAGTCCTCCTGGCGTTGCCATGTTCATTTGCACAAGGCCAGAAAGGAGATTATAAAGTAACAAGGACCATCCCCGTGGATGGAAACGGCTCCTGGGATTATCTTACCGTGGATAAGACAGCCCAGCGCCTTTATATTTCACATGGTACCTGTGTGGATGTGGTGGATTTGAAAACCGACAAGGGTATCGGCCAGATCCCGGGCACTAACGGCGTGCATGGCATTGCCATTGTACAGGCGCTGAACAAAGGTTTTATCACTGCGGGCCGCCTTGATTCGGTTATCGTATTCGATCTGAAAACATTAAAGGTGGTCGATAAGATCAAGACCGGGAAAAACCCTGATGCCATCCTTTATGACGCCTTCAGCAACAGGATTTTCACCTTCAATGGCAGGGACAATTCCGTTACTGCGATAGATGCAAAAACGAATTCGGTGGTAGGGACGCTGCCGGTTTCGGGAAAACCTGAAGCTGCCGTTACCAACGGGAAAGGAACGATTTTCTGTAATATTGAGGATAAATCTACGATCGTGAAATTTGATGCTGTTTCCCTGAAAATTGAAGCGGAATGGCCTCTCGATCCGGGGAAGGAACCTTCGGGACTGGATTATGATATTAAAAACGAACGGTTGTTCTCAGCCTGCAGTGAATCGAAACAAATTGTGGTCATGAACGCCACTTCCGGCAAGGTTGTGGCCACCCTGCCCATGGGCGACCGTTGCGACGGCATCATTTTCATACCATCCGATCGCAATGCCATCTCCTCCAACGGAGACGGAACCCTGACGGTAGTGCACCAGGATGGCCCGGATGCCTATAAGGTTATTCAAACGGTTCCTACCCGTAAGAGCGCCCGCACCATCACCTATGACGACACTACCGGGAAAATCTACCTTCCGTCGGCAGAGGCGACTACTGAAAACGGCAAACGGAGTATCGTTCCCGGTTCATTTAAAATTTTAGTAGTTTCCCGTTAACCTGAATTCCTAAATTAACCCGGAATCATGGCAGAAGGAACCCTCCGGTTGCTTGCAATCGACGATAATCCTGCTAACCTGGATATCATCAGGGTAGTCGTCGGCGATGCATTCCCGACAGCAAACCTCACTATTACCGCGACCGGACAGGCCGGGGTTGAAGCGGCATACGTGACCGATCCTGATGTCATTATTCTGGATGCCGTCATGCCGGGCCATGATATGCTGGGGGTTTGCCGCAGGTTAAAGGCCGATGAGAATCTTCACCATATTCCTGTGATTATCCTTACCAATCCGGCTGGCGAACGCCAGACACGTGTTGATGCACTGGAAGCCGGCGCGGATGTCTTCCTGTCGATACCCCTCGAACCGGTTGAACTGATTGCACAGATCAAAGCCATGATCAGGATCAAGGCGTCGGTGGTGATGCAACGCAGCGAGAAGGCAGAACTTACCTCCCTGGTGTTGGCCCGCACCCTTGCCATCGAAAAGGAGTTGGAAGAGCGCAGGCAGACCGAGCGGGAACTGCAAAAAGCTAACATCAAACTGAAACAAACACAGGCAGCCACCCTGAATCTTCTGGAAGACCTCAGTCATGAGATGGAGGTCCGTAAGCAATTTGAAAACGAACTTGTCAGCGCCAAGGATAAGGCGGAGGAGAGTGACAGGCTGAAATCGGCCTTTCTTGCCAATATGTCGCATGAGATCCGCACTCCTATGAACGGCATTATCGGTTTTTCCGGACTGCTAACCGAACCGGATGTTGATGCAGAGGAGCGGGGTCGGTTCGTGAAGATCATCAACGACAACTGCCAGCAACTTCTTCATATCGTCAGTGACATTATTGATATTTCAAAAATTGAAGCCGGCCTGCTCGACATTGAATCTGTTGATTTTTGTTTGAACGATCTGATGGACTCCCTGCTGGAAAATTACAGGCCAAAAGCCATTGAAAAGGGGTTGAAGATGACACTTTTCAAAGAGCTGGTCTGTAATGACTGCAATATTTACGGAGATCCCTCCAAAACGAGGCAGATACTGGATAATCTGCTTACCAATGCCCTTAAATTTACCTCAAAAGGGGAGATCAGTTTCGGCTATAAACTGCAGGACGATAAACTTCAGTTTTTCGTTGCCGATACGGGAATCGGGATTGCTCCTGAACATGAGGAGGCCGTCTTTAACCGTTTCTGGCAGGTTGAGAAGGGTCTGGCACGGCAATATGGCGGTACCGGGCTTGGACTTTCCATCTCCAGGGCCTATGTCAGGAAGATGGGAGGGGAGATCCGTTTTGAATCTGTTCCCGGGAAAGGTTCCCTGTTCATGTTTGACCTGCCTTACAGGAAATCGGGACATATCATGAGCCACACTGTCTCGGGTACGCCTCTTCCGGCTAATTTCAACGGAAAGATCATCCTCGTGGTGGAAGATGAGGGCTATAATTTTGAATTTCTCCAGATCATCCTGACCCGGTTCAACCTGAAGATCCTGCATGCATGGAACGGGGAGGAGGCCATACAGATATTTATGGAAAACAGGGAGATCGACCTGGTGCTGATGGATTTCAAGCTTCCCGATATCCCTGGCCAGGAGGTGACCCAAAGAATCCTGGGCATACGCCCGGATGTCCCTGTTATTGCTACCACGGCTTATGCCATGGCAGGCGATCGTGAAAAGGCGCTGCTGGCGGGTTGTGTTGACTATCTTTCCAAACCAATCCATGTGGAGGGGATGGTCGGTATGTTGAAACGTCACCTTCCCAACTGATCCCGGCTGTTTGAGTAGCCGGGGACTAATCTTTTACCAGATAATTTATTTTATGATTGATTTAAGAAGCGATACAGTGACCCGCCCATCCAGGGAGATGCTCGAATGCATGTTTTCGGCAAAGGTGGGCGATGATGTCTTTGGCGATGACCCAACGGTAAATCAGCTGGAAGAGATGGCTGCCGGGTTGTTTGGAAAAGAATCATCCCTTTTCTGCCCATCGGGC